>JBIQKL010000002.1:85626-88364 GCA_044506555.1 Hyphomicrobiales bacterium
CGCCCCTACGTCGATCAGCCGTATGTCGATCGCCCCTACGTGGAGCGCCCCTACGTGGAACGGCCTGTGGTCGATAGGCCCTATGTCGAGAGACCCTACGTGGAGCAGCCTTACGTGGAACGGCCCTACGTCGCGCCGGCTGCGCCGCCGAGGACGGTCGCGACCGGTAGCGGCTCGCGGAGCGCGAGCTGCGGCACCATGTCGACCCCCACCCGGTCGCTCTCGCCGGCCGCCGCGCTCAGTCGCGGCTGGTGCCTGATGGATCTGAACCGCCCGGCGGAGGCTGCGGCGGCGTTCGAGATCGCGCTCGATTCGACGAGCGCCAGGACCCGCGAGGACGCGGCCTATGGCGCATCGCTCGCCAATCTCCGTTCCGGCGTCACCGACAAGGCCTGGGTGGCTGCCGCCGCGGCGCCGATGTCGAAGCCGAAACAGACCGAGCTGAATCTCACCATCCTGAGCCAGCAGGCGACGGCAGCCTATGCCGACGGGCGCTACATCGAGGCGATCCTCGCCCTCGACGAGCGCGCCCGCCTCGCGCCGGAGCAGAACGATCTGATGGTGTTGCGCGGCTGGGCCTACTTCAAGCTCAACCGCCTTGCGGATGCCAAGCGCATCTTCGCGGCTGCCGCGCAGACCGGATACCCCGACGCGCAGTCCGGCCTGGCCGCGGTCTACGAGAAGCAGAACCGCCGGCTCGACTGAGCGCTACGAGCCGTCCTCGCGCAGATGCGCGTCGAGATAGCCGCGCGTCTCGCCGAGCAGGCGGTCCATCATCTTCCGCGCCGCAGCCGGGCGGCGGCGCCTGATGGCGTCGAGCACGTCCTTGTGGCGGTCGAGGAACAGCGTGTACTGGTCGGTCGAGAGCCGGTAGCTGACCAGGAGGCCGACGGCGATCAGCTTCCCCATCTGCTGCAGGAGATCGTTGTGCGCGGCGGCGAGAATGGCGCGGTGGAAGTCGAGATCGGCGATGATGGCCGCCTCGGTCGCGGTGCCGGCTTCGGCCTGGGTCATCCGCGCGAAGGCCTGCTCGATGACGGCGACCTCCTCCGGCCTCGCGCGCTCGGCGGCGAGCGCCGAGGCTTCCGGCTCGATCATGCGGCGGATCTCGAACAGCTCGCGAAAGAAGGCATGCGGCTCCATGCTGCCGTAACGCCACCCGAGCACGTCGAGATCGAGCAGGTTCCAGTGGCCGGGCGGAAGCACGCGGATACCGGTCCGGGTGCGCGATTCGAGGAGTCCCTTGGCGGCAAGCGACTTCACCGCCTCGCGGATCACCGAACGGCTGGCCCCGAACTCGCGTCCGAGGTCGGCTTCATTGGGGAAGGCGTCGCCGGGGCCAAGCTCGCCGCAGACGATGCGGCTGCCGAGCTCCTCGACCACCTGGGCGAACAGGTTGCGCTTGCGATTTGCGCCAAACAGGGCCGTGGGACTCAGCGTCAGCATCGGTCGCTCGCGAGGACAGCAGCAATCCGTTTATCAGACAATACCGCGCCGCCGATAGGGTCTTCCGCTCTTGCGCAGGGCGCCGACAGGGGCACGCGATGATCCGTCTCGGCGATGTCCGCTACGTCCTCCATGGCCACGCGATCGTCTCCGCGGACGGCCGAATCGCCGACGCCTCCGGCAGGACGCCGCCGAGCCTTCGCGTAGAAGCGGACTGGGTGCGGTTCCAGGCGGCGCTCGACCGTGCCGCCGTCACGGTCCTCGGCCGTCTCGGCCACGAAGCCAATCCCAATGTTCGCGGCCGCAACCGGCTGGTGCTGTCCGCCTCGGTGCGGGGCGTGGCGCGGCGGGACGGCGCCTGGTGGTGGAACCCGGCCGAGGCCTCGCTCGCCGATGCGCTCGCGGCGGCGGCGCCGGCCGGCGGCATTGTCGCGGTGCCGGGCGGACGCCGCGTCTTCGATCTGTTCCTCGAGGTGGGCTACGACGCGTTCGATCTCGCCCGTGCCGGTGACGTCTTCCTGCCCGACGGCGTGCCGCTGTTCTCAGCCATTGCGGACGGGGAGACAGCCGATGCCGTCCTTGCCTCGCGCGGCTTGGTTGCCGACCCGCCGGTCGTCCTCGATCCGCGCGTGTCGCTCACGCGGTGGCGGAAGCCTTGACGAGAGGACGTCCGGCGCCCGACAGTCCGGAATCGGCACGAAGCGGAGAAGCAGGCCATGGACGTTCGCGGCATTCTCAATTCGACCGCGTTCTTCAACGTGGTGCTCGACGCCGAGCAGCTCGACGCCCTGGCCGGGGCCGTGAAGGTCGTCCACTTCGCCAAGCGCGACGTGCTGGTCCGGGAGCGCGAGCTGGGCAAGTCGATGTTCGCCCTGGTCGAAGGCAAGGTCACCGTGGCCAAGCACACGCCGGAGGGCGAGAAGACGGTGGCGACCCTCGGGCCGGGCGACGTCGTCGGCGAGATGTCGCTGTTCACCGGCGAGCGACGGAGCGCCACGGTCACCGCCGCCGGCAAGGTGACGGCGCTCGAGATCACCAAGGAAGCGCTACAGCCGATCCTCGCGGCCTCGCCGAAGCTGGTCGAACGCTTCGCCGCCCTGGTCGAGCAGCGGAACGGCGAGCTCGCCAACCGCAGCCAGGAGAGCCGCCGCTTCCTCAGCATCGGCATCGGCCGCGAGGAGATCGCGGCCCGGATGTCGGCCTTCTACCGGAGCTGATTGCCTCAGTCGCCTTTCGGCCGCTCCTCGCGGAGCGCGGTGGTGATCGCGACGAACAGCGGATGCTCCGCGATG
>JBIQKL010000002.1:88464-98990 GCA_044506555.1 Hyphomicrobiales bacterium
GCCCTCGCCCTCGAGCAGGCCGAGCAGGCGGCGCCGCATGTGCGCCCGCTGGGCCCGGTCGCCGGCCAGCGCCTCGGGGGCGATCATGCCGATGCCGGCACGGGTGGCGAGGTCGTGGCCGCTCCACCAGCCGGCGAGGGTCTGGGTGTCGTGGGTGGTGACGCAGGCGAGCGCCTCGCGCGGATAGGCATCGGCCGGCAGGAAGTGGTCGTCGCGCTTCTCGAAGAAGAGCACGCGGTAGCTCTGGATGCCGGCGGCATGCATCGCGTCGCGAAAGCCGTCGGGCACCACGCCGAGATCCTCGCCGATGACGATGGCGTGACGCGCCTCCGATACCTCGGCGATGGTCTGCACCATGGCGGCGAACGGATAGCGGACATAGGCGCCGTCGGCCGCCGTGAAGCCGTCTGCGATCCAGAACAGCCGGTAGAGGCTCATCGCGTGGTCGATGCGGAGCGCCCCCGCGTGGCGGAGCACGGTATCGAGGGCGTCGCGGATCGGGCGGATGCCGCGCGTCGCAAGCACCGTGGGCGAGATCGGCGACAGGCCCCAGTCCTGGCCGGCCGCGTTGAAGTAGTCCGGCGGCGCGCCGATCCGGGCGCCGGGCACGAGCAGCGCCCGGTCCGACCATGTCGCCGAGCCGTCCGGCGCGACGCCGACGGCGAAGTCGAGATAGAGCCCGATCCGCATGCCGGCGGCGCGAGCCCGGCGCTGGGCCTCCGCCAGCTGGCGGTCGGCCACCCACTGCAGGAAGCAGTGGAACGTCACCCGGTCGTGGTGCCCCGCGGCAAAGGCCTTCACGCCGTCGGCCGCCGGGTTCCGATACGCCTCGGGCCAGCCCGGCCAGGTCGCGCCGTGACCCTCTGCCGTCATCGCCTCGGACAGCGCCTCGAACAGGGCGTGCAGGTAGAGCGACTCGCCTTCCTCGGCGACGAAGCTGTGGAAGTCGGCGGTGAGCGCCTCGTCGCCGTCCGCCTCGAACAATCGCCACAGCCGCTCGAGCGCCCGGTGCTTGAGACGGCCGACGCTCGCGTAGTCGACCAAGTCGCCGTCGCGCACCGAGTTCGGGAGGTCGAGCGCCTCGCCCAGCCTTTCGGCACCGGGCGCCTTGTCCACCGCAATGTAGAGCGGATTCAGGTAGCGCCGGTTCGAGGGCCAGAACGGGCTGCACCCCTCCGGCGCGGCGAGAAGCAGCGCGTGCAGCGGATTGACGCCGAGGAAGTCGCCGCCGGCGGCCGCGACGATCTCGGCGAAACGGGCGAGGTCCTCGAAATCGCCGATACCCCAGTTGCGATCGGACCGAAGGCCGTAGAGCTGGCAGGCGATGCCCCAGCAGCGCCCGTCTTGGAGCCAGTCGGGTACATGGCATCGGACGCCGTCGGGCACCGCGAGCGGCCCGAAGCCGACCGGCGCGAAGCCGTCGAGGCTCTCGCCGACCTGGCGGTCGTCGTCGCAGGCAATGCCCATCGCGCGCAAAAGGCCGCGGATCGCCTCGTCCGGCACCTCGACGGCCTCGCCGGTGAGCTTCGTGTAGGTGCGGACGATGCCGGCCTCGACGGCGAGACGGTGCAGCGTCTGGTTCAATGTGAGCCGCCCTCGCAGGAGAAGAGGAGGAGGGACCGGCCCTCGAGCTCGATGCTGCCGCCGCCGGGGCGTGCCTCCTCCGCCGGATCGATCAGCCCGCGCGCGCTGTCGGCGCGGAGCAGCCAGCGGCAGTCGCCCTCCTCGGGCAGGGTGAAGGGCAGCGGGTCGTGCCAGGCGCTGGCCAGGATCAGGAGCTTGTCGGTCGCATTGCGAAGCAGGAGCCCGATCACCTTGGCGTTGCCGTCGCCCCAGGCATCGCCGTCCATCTCGCCGCCGTCAGGCTTGAACCACACCACGTCCCGGGTGCCGTTGCCGTCGATGGCGCGGCCGTGCAGGAAGTTGCGCTCGCGCAGCAGCGGATAGCGCTTGCGGAGCGCGATCAGCCCGCGGACGAATTCCCGGAACGCCGCGTCCCGCTCCGAGATGCCATGCCATTTCATCCAGGTCAGCGGGTTGTCCTGGCAGTAGGCGTTGTTGTTGCCGTCCTGGCTGTGGCCGATCTCGTCGCCCATCAGGATCATCGGCGTGCCTTGGGAGAACAGCAGCGTCGCCATCGTCGCCCGCCGCAGCCGGTCGCGGAGATCGAGGATGGCGGGATCGTCGGTCGGGCCCTCGACGCCGCAGTTCCAGCTGCGATTGTCGTCGTGGCCGTCGCGATTGTCCTCGAGGTTGGCCTCGTTGTGCTTGTGGTTGTAGGACCACAGGTCGGCCAGGGTGAAACCGTCATGGGCGGTGACGAAGTTGACGCTGGCCCAGGGCTTCCGGCCATGGCGGTCGAACAGGTCGGCGGAGCCGAGCATGCCGCGCGCGAAGTTGGGCAGCTGCCCGCCGTCGCCCTTCCAGAACGAGCGCATCTCGTCGCGGTAGCGGCCGTTCCACTCCGCCCAACCGGGCGGGAAGTTGCCGAGCTGGTAGCCGTTGGCGCCGAGGTCCCAGGGCTCGGCGATCATCTTCACCCGCTGCAGGACCGGATCCTGCCGGACCGCGTCGAGGAACACGGCGTTCTGGTCGAAGTTGTCGTATTCGCGCGCCAGCGAGCTGGCGAGGTCGAAGCGGAAGCCGTCGACGTGGCAGGTGTCGACCCAGTAGCGGAGCGAATCCATCACCATCTGCAGCACCCGCGGGTGACGGAGGTTGACGGTGTTGCCGCAGCCGGTGGTGTCGAAATAGTAGCGGCGATCCTCGGCGAGCATGTAGTAGCTCGCATTGTCGATGCCGCGGAACGACAGCGTCGGGCCGAGATGGTTGCCCTCGGCGGTGTGGTTGTAGACGACGTCGAGGATCACCTCGATCCCGGCTTCGTGGAGGCGGCGAACCGCGACCTGGAGCTCCTGGAGCCCCGCACCGGGGGAGAAGTAGCGTTGCGCCGGCGAGAAGTAGTTGACGGTGTTGTAGCCCCAGTAGTTGCGGAGCTTCTTCTCGACCAGGTAGCGGTCGTCGAAGAAGGACTGGATCGGCATCAGCTCGATCGCGGTCACGCCGAGCGTGACAAGATGATCGATGACGTGCGGGTCACCGAGCCCGGCGAAGGTACCGCGGAGCCGCTCGGGGACGTGCTCGTTCTGCGCCGAGATGCCCTTGACGTGCGCCTCGTAGATGATCGTGTCGGCCCAGCGGCGGCGAAGCGGCCGGTCGGGACCGGGGGTGAGGTCGACGACCACGCATTTCGGCACCACGAAGGCGGAATCCCGCCGGTCGGGCAGGAGGTCGCCGCGCGGCGCGCCGATCCGGTAGCCATAGAGCGCATCGTGCCACTTGATGTCGCCGTGGAGCGCCTTGGCATAGGGGTCGATCAGCAGCTTGTGCGGATTGAAGCGGTGGCCGTTGGCGGGATCGTAGGGTCCGTGCACACGATAGCCGTAGAGCTGCCCGGGGCGGAGGTCGGGGAAATAGCCGTGCCAGACCTCGTGGGTGAATTCCGGCAGGGCGATGCGGTCGGTCTCGCGCCGGCCCTTCTGGTCGAACAGGCAGAGCTCGACCTTGGTGGCGTTGGCGGAGAACACGGCGAAGTTGACCCCGCCGCCGTCCCATGTCGCCCCGCGCGGGTAGGGACTGCCCGGTTCGACGCGTAGCTTGCTCATTGGGTTCCTGCGGCCTTGGTTCGCGCCTGGCCCCGGCGACGGCCGGCGGCTGATGCCTGCCGGTGTACGCCCCGGCCCGCGCCATTTCCATCCTCGATGCAGTTATCCCTGAGGTCGCTATCCCTGACGCACGAACAATGCCGTTGCCAGCGGCGGCAGGCGGAGCGTCGCCGATTGCGGCTGCCCGTTCCATTCCACCGGCTCCGAATCGAGCCCGTTGGGGTTGCCGACGTTCGAGCCGCCGTAGATCGCGGCGTCGGTGTTGAGCCGCTCCGCCCAGTGCCCCGGACGCGGCAGGCCGATACGGAAGCCTTCACGGACCACCGGCGTGAAGTTGCAGACGGCCAGCACCGGCGCGTCGCCCTCGCGCCCGTAGCGGACGAAGGTCAGCACCGAGTTGTCGGCGTCGCCGTGGTCGATCCACCGGAAGCCGTCGGCCTCGCAGTCCTTGACGTGGAGCGCCGGCAGGCTCCGGTAGAGGCGGTTGAGGTCGCGGACGAGGTCACGCATCTGGCGGTGGGGCGCGTCGTCGAGAAGGTGCCAGTCGAGCGAGCGGGCGTAGTCCCACTCGCGCTCCTGAGCGAACTCGCCGCCCATGAACAGGAGCTTCTTGCCCGGGTGGGCCCACATGAAGCCGAAATAGGCGCGGAGGTTGGCGAACTTCTGCCAGCGGTCGCCGGGCATCTTGGTCAGCAGCGACCCCTTGCCGTGGACCACTTCGTCGTGGCTGAGCGGCAGCACGAAGTTCTCGGTGAAGCCGTAGTGGATGCCGAAGGTCATCTGGTGGTGGTGGAAGCGCCGATGCACCGGCTCGTGGTGCATGTATTCGAGCGTGTCGTGCATCCACCCCATGTTCCACTTGTAGCCGAAGCCGAGCCCGCCGCCGTCGACCGGCCGCGACACCTGCGGCCATGCGGTCGATTCCTCGGCGAAGGTGGTCGAGCCGGGATAGTCGCCGAAGGTGAGCGTGTTGAGCTCGCGGAGGAAGGCGATCGCCTCGAGGTTCTCGCGCCCGCCATGGACGTTGGGGATCCACTCGCCCGCATTCCGTGAGTAGTCGAGGTAGAGCATCGAGGCGACCGCATCGACCCGGAGCGCATCGATGTGGAAGCGGTCCATCCAGTAGAGCGCATTGGCGACGAGGAAGTTGCGCACCTCGGTGCGGCCGAAGTTGTAGATCAGCGTGTTCCAGTCGCGGTGGAAGCCGAGGCGCGGGTCCTCGTGCTCGTAGAGGGCGGTGCCGTCGAATCGGGCGAGGCCATGGGCGTCCGTCGGGAAATGCGCCGGCACCCAGTCGATGATCAGGCCGAGGCCGGCCGCGTGGCAGCGGTCGACGAAGGTGGCGAAGGCCTCCGGCGAACCGAAACGGCTGGTCGGCGCATAGAGGCCGATCGGCTGGTAGCCCCACGAGCCGTCGAACGGGAACTCGCTGATCGGCAGCAGCTCGAGATGGGTGAAGCCCATCTCGGCGGCGTAGGGGACGAGCGTGTCGCCGAGCTCGTCATAGGTGAGGAAGTCGACACCGTCCTTCCGCCGCCACGAGCCGAGATGGACCTCGTAGATCGAGACGGGCGCGTCGGTCGCCTGCCGGGCACGGCGTTCATCCATCCACGCCCCGTCGCGCCAGTCGTGGCGGACGAGGCCCGCGACGCGCGAGGCGGTCCCGGGGCGGAGTTCCTGGCGGAAGCCGACCGGGTCGGTCTTCAGGGGGAGGAGATTGCCGTCGGCGCCGAGCAGCTCGAACTTGTAGTGCGCGCTATCGGGAATCGCGGGGATGAACAGCTCCCAGATGCCGGCCTCCACCCGCTTCCGCATCGGGTGGCGGCGGCCGTCCCATTGGTTGAAGTCGCCGACCACGCTGACCCGCCGCGCGTTCGGCGCCCATACGGTGAAGGCGACCCCGTCGACACCGTCCACCGTCGTCGGGTGCGCGCCGAGCTTCTCGTAGAGCCGGCGATGCCGACCTTCGCCGAACAGATGGACGTCGAGGTCTCCGAGGACCGGCGAGAACCGGTATGCGTCCTCCGCCTGCCACGCGGCATTCGCGCCGTCCCACAGGTCGAGGCGGTAGGGGAACGCCTTCTTCCGCCGCGGAATCGCGCCGGCGAAGAACCCCGCCGGATGAAGCAGCGCCAGGGATGCCGCCTGCTTGCCGGTATCGCAGTCGACGACGTTGCAGGCGGCGGCGCCAGGCCAGAACACCCGGACGGACAGCGTGCCGTCGGCGGCCCAGTGCGGACCCAGCACGGCGAAGGGGTCGCCGTGGCGGCCCTCGACGATCGCCGCGACATCGGCGTCGGCTGGACGCCATGCGGGCGCTGGCTTCGGCGCGCGCGTCATGGCGTCTCCGCTCTTCCGTCGTCCTCGGGCTTGACCCGAGGATCGGGTGCCGTGGCACGGCGCGAACGGCTGTCACGGCCATGGACCACGTCGAGCGCTACGCTCCGTCTCGCGATCCTCGGGTCAAGCCCGAGGATGACGGAAATACTTGTGTTGTCGGGCATGGACACCACGATATCCCTCATCCCCGTCCCACGATGCTGAGCAGGCCGCGGATCGGGATCGACAGCCAGTCCGGCCGGTTGGCGGCCTCGTACTGCACTTCGTAGGCCGCCTTCTGGATGAGGAACAGGTCGAGCAGCGCGCGCTGCAGCTCGGGGTCGGGCAGGAACCCGGCGCTGCCCGCGGTCGCCGCGTACCCTTCGAGGAAGTCGCGGCCAGCGGCGTCGCGCCATCCGAAGGCGCGGTCGCGGATCGCCGGGGTGACCGTACCGACGACCCCCCGCACGCGGTCGAGCGCCGACCACGCGGCGTAGTCGAACGAGCGGAGCATGCCGGCCACGTCACGGAGCGGCGATGTCTTCTCGCGGCGCTCGCTGAGGCTCCGCTGCGGTTCGCCCTCGAAGTCGATGATGAACACGTCGTCCTGGGCGACCAGCACCTGTCCGAGATGGAGGTCGCCGTGGACGCGGCTCTTCAGCCCGGACGGCGGGTGATCGGTCGCGGCGGCGACGTAGGCCAGGATCGCCTTCCGGGCCGAGGCCAGCGCGGCCGCATCCTCCTTCGCCTCGCCCGAGAGATCAGGCGCGGCCTTCTTGGCGATGTCGAGGGCTCGGGCGACGTCTCGGCTCGCGTCCTTGACCCAGCGGACGATATCGCGCGCGGTGATCGCCTCGGTCCGGAAGGCGCGGTCGCGCGTCGGCGTGGCGAAGGCCGCGTGCAGTTCGGCCGTGCGCCGGCCGAGCGTCGTCCCGAGGTCGAGGGGATGCGAATAGGAGGCGGCGGCTTCGTCGCCGACGGCGATCGTATGGGCGTGGAGGTCGACGTCGAGGGCGTTGAGCGTGGCGTCCCACGCATTGCCCTGATTGCGGACGAAGCCGAGCACGACGGCGAGAGCTACCGGCTCGCCGTCTTGCGGCACGTATTCCGCCGCGCCGAGGAACGGCGGTGTGTTGCGGAAGCCCGCGGTTTCGCTGAGGAACCGGGTCACCGTGATCTCGGGCTGCTCGCCGCCCCGCAGACGCCGGTAGACCTTCACGATCGCCTGATCGTCGGCGATGGCGGTGACGTTGCTCTGCTCGACGCCGACGCTGCGTAGCGCGCCCTCGAAATCGAGCGCGGAGAGGGCTTCCGTGGCGGTGATGCGGATCACGCCGTCCTCGGCCGGAATGTCGCTTCCCGCGCGGATGGCACCGAGCAGATCGCGCATGAAGCGCTCGTCATAGGAAGCGTCGACGATGGCGCCCAGTTTCGGGCCGGTACGGATCTTGGCCAGCGTCCAGGACAGCTTCGGCGCGAGGAAACGCAGGTTCTCCTCGCCCCACAGCACCGAAAGCGGAACGAAGTAGCTGTGGGTCTCGCCCTTGGCGGTGGTGACGTCGGCGATCACCAGCCGGTTCTCCTCGCCGGCGAGCGTGGCTATCGGCCGGGTCGCCACTTTCGCGATGCGCTCGCCTTTCTCGGCGAACCAGCGCTGGCCGGACATGAAGGCCGGCAGCGCGTAGCGTTCGAGAAGCGTCCGCTCGCCCTTGTCGGAAAGGGCGCGGGCGAGGCTGGCGCCGGGGGCGGTGATCGTCACGAACTCGGGCAGCGGCGTCGGCGCCTCGACCCGCCAGCGCGGCGCCTGCGCCTCGTCGGCGAGGACGAACCAATAGAAGCCGTAGCCCGGCAGCGTCAGGAGATAGGGCAGGTCGCCGGTAGGCGGAAAGGCCTCGCCGCCGGTCAGCTCGATCGGCACCGCGCCGCGCCACGGCGACAGGTCGAGCTCCACCGCCTGCGCCTGCCGCGACACGTTGAAGACGCAGAGGATGCGCTCGCCATCGTGCTCACGGACATAGGCGAGGATCTTGCGGTTGGTGGGATAGAGGAAGGTGAAGCTGCCCCGACCGAAGGCGTGGTGCTGGCGGCGGACCGCGATCAGGCGGCGCATCCAGTTGAGCAGCGAGTTGGCCTCGACGTGGGCCACCTCGACGTTGACCGCCTGGTAGCCGTAGACCGGATCCTGGATGGCGGGAAGGAAGAGCGCCTGGGGATCGGCGCGGCTGAAGCCGCCGTTCCGGTCGTCGGACCACTGCATCGGCGTGCGCACGCCGTCGCGGTCGCCGAGATAATAGTTGTCGCCCATGCCGATCTCGTCGCCGTAATAGACGACCGGCGTGCCCGGCATGGAGAAGAGCAGCGCGTTCATCAGCTCGATCTTGCGCCGGTCGTTGTCCATCAGCGGCGCGAGCCGGCGGCGGATGCCGAGGTTGATGCGGGCGCGCTGGTCCCGGGCATAGGTGCTCCACAGGTAGTCGCGCTCCTCGCTGGTCACCATCTCGAGCGTCAGCTCGTCGTGGTTCCTGAGGAAGATCGCCCACTGGCAGGAGTCGGGAATGTCCGGGGTCTGGCGGATGATGTCGGTGATCGGGTGCCGGTCCTCCTGCGCCACCGCCATGTACATCCGCGGCATCAGCGGGAAGTGGAACGCCATGTGGCACTCGTCGCCGTCGCCGAAATAGGGGCGCGTGTCCTCGGGCCACTGGTTGGCCTCGGCGAGGAACATCCGGTCCGGATAATGGCGGTCCATCTCGGCGCGGAGCTCCTTCAGCACCGCGTGCGTCTCGGGGAGGTTCTCGTTGTTGGTGCCGTCGCGCTCGACGAGATAGGGGATGGCGTCGAGCCGGAGACCGTCGACGCCCATCTCCAGCCAGTAGTGGAGAACGTCCTTCACCTCCGCCATCACGGCGGGGTTGTCGAAATTGAGATCGGGCTGGTGCGTGTAGAAGCGATGCCAGTAATAGGCCTGCGCCTCCTCGTCCCAGCTCCAGTTCGACCGCTCCGTATCGATGAAGATGATGCGCGTCTCGGGATAGCGGTCGGGATTGTCGTTCCAGACGTAGAAGTCACGCTCGGGCGTGCCCGGCTTCGCCTTCCGCGCCCGCTGGAACCAGGGATGCTGGTCCGAGGTGTGGTTGATCACCAGCTCGGTGATGACGCGGAGCCCGCGCTCGTGGGCCGCTTTCACGAAGGCGCGGAAGTCGCGCATGGTGCCGTAGGGCGGGTGGACGGTGCGATAATCCGCGATGTCGTAGCCGTCGTCGCGGAGCGGCGAGGGATAGAAGGGCATCACCCAGATCGTGTCGACGCCGAGCGAGGCGATGTGGTCGAGGCGGTCGATCAAGCCGCGGAAATCGCCGACGCCGTCGTTGTCGGAATCCTGGTAAGCCTTGACGTGGACCTGATAGATGACCGCGTCCTTGTACCAGTCCGGCACCGAGCGATCGATCCGATCCGCCGCGTCGGTCCTGGGGCGGGCCGAGCGCCTGCGGGCTTCGGGCCGGGCGTCTCGCGGGCGCGCCTCGCCGGGGGCCTTCGTCATCGTCCTTCTCCTCCCTGCGGCAGGAGCCGCCAGATGGCGTAGGGATTGTGCTGGGGGTCCAGCCAGACGTGCTGGATCTTGCCGTGCCAGGTGAAGCGATGGCCGGTGACGAGGTCCTCGGCGTCGACCGCGGCGTCGTCGGGCAGGCCGAATTCCCACAGCGGCACCTCGAAGTCGGCGCCCTGCGCATTGTGGGGGTCGAGGTTGACGGCGAAGAGCACGCAGTCGTCCTTCGCGGGCGTCATCTTGCCGTAGTAGAGGATGCTGTCGTTCCAGGCGTTGTAGAAGGTGAGGTCGGCGAAGCGCTGCAGCGCCGGCCGCTCGCGGCGGAGCCGGTTGATCAGCGCGATGTCGGGCCGGATATGCCCCGGCCGGTCCCAGTCCCACGCCTTGATCTCGTACTTCTCGGAATCGAGATACTCCTCCCGGCCCGGCACCGGCGTCGCCTCGCAAAGCTCGAAGCCGCTGTAGATGCCGTAATTGCCGCCGAGGCTGGCGGCGAGCACCAGCCTTACCCGGAAGCCCGGCCGGCCACTGGTCTGGAGGTAGTACGGGTTGATGTCGGGGGTGTTGGCGAAGAAGTTCGGCCGCATGAAGAAGCGGCTCTCGGTCGTGGTGAGCTCGGTGAGGTAGGTCGAGAGCTCCGATTTCGTGTTCCGCCAGGTGAAGTACGAATAGGACTGGGTGAAGCCCAGCTTGGCCAGCCGCTTCATCACCTTCGGCCGGGTGAAGGCCTCGGCGAGGAAGATGACGTCGGGGAACTCGGCCTGCACCTCGGCGATCATCCATTCCCAGAACGGGAACGGCTTGGTGTGCGGATTGTCGACCCGGAAGATGCGGACCTCGTGCCGTGCCCAGAACAGCACGATGTCGCGGAGTGCGTACCACAGCGCCGGAAACCCGGCGCCGTAGAAGTCGACATTGACGATGTCCTGGTACTTCTTCGGCGGGTTCTCCGCGTACTTGATGGTGCCGTCGGGCCGCCAGTCGAACCACTCCGG
>JBIQKL010000199.1:0-3267 GCA_044506555.1 Hyphomicrobiales bacterium
TTGGCCGGCGCACCTGCCGCCTGGGAAACCGTCACGAAGCGGTGGTAGCGTCGGCCGATGCGCGCTGCCCTCTACTTCGCTCCGCCGGCCGATCACTCGCTCTCCCGCACCGCGGCCGAATGGCTTGGCCGGGATGCCTGGTCGGGCGCGACCGTGCGGCCTGGACCCGTCGCCGGGTTCGATCCCGCCGAATGCGAAGCGTTGACGGCGGAGCCCCGCCGCTACGGTTTTCATGCGACCCTCAAGGCGCCGTTCCGTCTCGGTGACGGGGACAACTTGGGCGATCTGCGCGCAGCGGTTGTGGCCTTCGCGCGTGCTGCTCATGCCGTCACCATCCCGGCGTTGCGCCTGGAGCGGATCGGGCCGTTCTTCGCCCTGACCCCGGCCGACGTCGTTCCCGACCTGCAGGACCTCGCCGCCGCGGTCGTCCGCGACTTCGAGCCGTTTCGGGCGCCGCTCACCCCTGCCGAGATCGCGCGACGACGGCCGGAGCGCCTGACCGAGCGCCAGCGCGCCTATCTCGACGCCTGGGGCTATCCTTACGTCTTCGACGAGTTCCGCTTCCACATGACGCTGACCGGCCCGGTGCCGGAAGAGCGGCAGGCCGCGATGGCGGCCGTGCTCGAAGCGCGATTTGCGACATTCATCGGCCGCCCGCTCGCCGTCGATACGCTCTGCCTGTTCGTCGAGCGCGGTTCGCCGGGGGATTTCGTCGTCGATACGGCGGTCCGTCTCGACGGCTGATCGATTCCCGTCCGCGCCGCGTCTTGCGGCGTCTGCCGCGGGGGGCTACGAACCTCCAACCTCTCCGTTCGCAGGGAAAAGGCGTGGCGATGTACGAGAAGTTCGGCCTGCTGATCGACAACGAGTGGCGACCCGCCCTGTCCGGCAGGACGATGCCGGTCCATTCGCCCGCCACCGAGGAGCAGATCGGCACGGTTCCGTCCGCCGACGCCGAGGACGTGGCGCTGGTGCTCGCGAGTGCCGAGCGCGGCCTCGCCACCTGGAAGGCGATGGCCGCCTGGGACCGCGCCAGGATCATGCGCCGGACCGCCGAGATCCTCCGCGAGCGGAACGAGGAGATCGCGCGGGTGATGAGCACCGAGTGCGGCAAGCCGCTCGCCGAAGCCAAGGGCGAGATGAACGGCACCACCGACCTCTTCGAGTGGTATGCCGAGGAGGCGAAGCGGGTCTACGGCCAGTTGATCCCGTCGCGGGCACCCGACCAGCGGCTCAGCGTCGTGTATCAGCCGATCGGCGTCTGCCTCTCGCTTTCGGCATGGAATTTTCCTGCGCTCCTTCCCTCGCGGAAGATCGCCGCGGCGCTCGCCGCCGGCTGCTCCATCGTCGCCCGGCCCGCCTCGGAGGCTCCCGGCTCGTGCTTTAAGGTCGCCGAGGCCCTGGTCGATGCCGGCCTGCCGCCGGGCGTGGTCACCGTCATCACCGGCCAGGCGTCGAAGCTCGCCGCGCTGCTGATCGCGGCACCGGCGATCCGGAAGGTCTCGCTGACCGGCTCGATAGCGGTCGGCAAGAAGGTGCTCGCCCAGTGCGCCGAGGGCATCAAGCGCGCCTCGATGGAGCTCGGCGGCCATGCGCCGGTGATCGTCCACCGCGACGCCGATCCGGTGGCGACCGCCAAGGCCACGGCGATGGCCAAGTTCCGCAACACCGGGCAGGTCTGCATCGCGCCGACCCGCTTCTTCGTCCACGAGAGCATCAAGGCGCCGTTCGAGGAGGCCTTCGTCGGCTATACCAGGACCATCGTCGTCGGCGACGGCCTCAAGGACGGCGTCACCATGGGACCGATGATCCGCGGCAGTGCCGTCGACGCCGCGCTCGAACTGGTGCAGGACGCGGTCGACAAGGGCGGCCGCCTGCTCCATGGCGGCAAGCGTCCGGCCCACCTCAACAAGGGCCATTTCCTCGAGCCGACGGTGATCGCCGACGTGCCGGACGATGCCCGCATCATGTCGGAGGAGCCCTTTGCGCCGATCGCGCCGCTGGTCACCTTTTCCGACGAGGACGAAGTGATCGAGCGTGCCAACGCGCTGCCGTTCGGCCTCGCCTCCTACGTCTTCTCGAACGACGCGGAACGCGCCCAGCGGACCGCCGATCGCATCGAGGCGGGCATGGTCGGCATCAACGAGATGCTGATCTCGGCTGCCGAGATCCCGTTCGGCGGCATCAAGGAATCCGGCTACGGTCGGGAAGGCGGATCGCTCGGCGTGAAGGACTATCTCGAGCCGAAGTTCATCCGGCACAAGCTGATCAGGACCTGAGGGGGGGATTCCGTGACAACCACGACCATCGAGCTTCGGCCCGAGCACTTCGCCGAGGCCGAGAAGCTGCTCGTCACGCACGGCGAGATGACCGCCTCGACGTTCCGCTATTCGACGGGCGTCGAGGGCCTCCGCATCCGGAACAGCGCGGGCCACATCGACCTGCTGCCGTTCCAGGGCCAGCAGATCTGGGATGCGGTGTTCCTCGGCCGTTCGCTGACGATGGGTTCGATGTTCCCCGAGCCGCGGGCGAACGTCGATTATCTCGGTACTTACGGGGCGTTCCTCATCCACTGCGGCATCACCGCGATGGGCAATCCGGGGGAGGGGGACACGCACCCGCTCCACGGCGAACTGCCCAACGCCCGGTTCGACGCGGCGCAGCTCCTGGTCGGCGACGACGACGGCCGGCCCTTCATGGCGCTCACCGGGTCGTGGCGCTATGCGATGGCGTTTGCCACCAACTATGTGGCCACGCCGAAGATCACGCTTCGCGCCGGCGACTCGTTCGTCCACGTCGAGCTCGGCATCCGCAACCTGATGCGGAAGCCGATGGAGCTGATGTATCTCGCCCATATCAACTTCCGTCCGGTGGACGGCAGCACCATCGTCGATGCCGTTCCCAACGACCTCGAGCACATCAACGTGCGCACCGCGCTGCCGTCCAACTTCACCCCGACCGAGGCGCACAAGAAGCTCCTCGCCGACGTGCTCGCCGACCCCGCGGTGCATCGGAACGTCGGCTACGGCGCCGACCCTGAACTGGTGATGACCCTGACCTATCCCGCCGACGCGCACGGGTGGGCCGAGACCATGCAGGTGCATCCCGACGGCACCGCCGATTTCGTCCGCCACCGTCCGGGCGAGCTGCCCAAGGGCGTCCGCTGGACCACTCGCTCCGGCGACCAGGAGGCCCTCGGCTTCGTCCTCCCCGCCACCGCGGAGCCTGACGGCTACACCGCGGAGAAGGCCAAGGGCAACGTGCTCA
>JBIQKL010000200.1:0-3235 GCA_044506555.1 Hyphomicrobiales bacterium
TCGTCGATCAGCTTCTGAAGGAGATGCGGGATCTTGAGCCCGTCCTTCACCTTCGCCTCGAGCTCGGCTTCGGCGGTCTTGACCGCCGCGAGACGCTCGATGGTCTCGTCGATCCGGGCGAAGGGCACCACCACGACGCCGTCCTCGTCGCCGACGACGATGTCGCCCGGGCCTACCGCCACGCCGCCGCAGACCATCGGGAAGCCGATGGTGCCGGGGCCGTGCCGCGCCGGCGAGTTGGGCGTGACGGCGGCCGCGTAGCAGGGGAGGCCGACCGCCCGGAGGCCGGGAATGTCTCTGACCGCGCCGTCGGTCACGAAGGCGGCGACCCCGGCGTTCTTCATCATGCCGAGCAGCAGGTCGCCGATTACCGCGATCTCGGTGAAGCCGCCGGCCGAGGACATGACGACGTCGCCGGGCTGCACGACGTTGAGCGACGCATAGGTCGCGAGGTTGTCGGCCGGACCGTCATGGCAGGTGACCGCGACGCCGCAGAACGGCTTCACCCCCCCGATCGGCTTGATCCGCGAGTCGACCCCGCCGCCGCCGCCGAGCGCATCCACGACGTGTCCCGTCTGCTGGCCGCGGAACGCGTCGACCTGCGCCGTCGTCGGCCGCGGGAAATTGCGCCGGATGCGGAGCAGCGGATGGTCTTCGATCATTTCGATCCTCCCGGTTTGCGCACGGTGCTATCAGCGTCGCCCGCCGCTCACAAGGGGGCGGTCGAGGCGGTTGCGTTTCGGCTGGCGATCTGGTCGGATGCGTTTCAGACGTCCGGTGCGCTCCCCGCCGGCGAATCCATATCAGACACGTCGAGAAGGCGGCCTTTCAACGGCCGGAGGAACCATGAACGACACGGCTCCGATGAAGTTCGGCATGGGCGCCCGCGTGCGGCGGACCGAAGACAAGGCACTGGTCACCGGCACGGGCCGTTTCACCGATGACCACGTGCCGGAAGGGTGCCTTCGCGCCTTCGTCGTCCGCTCGTCGATGGCGCATGCGAAGTTCACCCTCGGAGATCTTTCGACCGTCCGCGAAATGCCCGGCGTGCGGCTGGTCCTTACCGCCGACGACCTCCGCGACGTCAACGGCCTGCCCTGCAAGATCAAGCTTCGGCAGATCGACGGCACCTACCAGAAGAACCCGAAGCATCCGCTCCTCTGCGAGGACATCGTCCGCCACGTCGGCGATCCGATCGCCTTCGTCGTCGCCGACAGCCTCGACGAAGCGCAGGCCGCGGGCGAGGCCGTGGAGATCGATTACGATCCGCTCGACGCCGTGGTCGACATGCACCGCGCCCTCGAGGAGAGCGCGCCGCTGGTCTGGCCCGAGTTCAAGACCAACGTCGCCTTCACCTGCTCGCGCGGCGCCAAGGGCGCGACCGACGCCGCCTTCCTCCGCGCCGCCCGCGTGTCGCGGATCGAGATCGTCAACAACCGCGTCGTCGCCAACTACATGGAGACGCGCGGCATCGTCGCCGAGTACGACGCCGCCACCGACCGTTTCACCCTCACCATGGGCACCCAGGGCGGCCACGGCATGCGCGACCGCATCGCCAAGGACGTGCTCGGCATCCCCAAGGAGAAGATCCGCGTCATCACGCCGGATGTCGGCGGCGGTTTCGGCACCAAGGCGTTCTGCTACCAGGAATATCCGCTCGCGGTGATCGCCGCCAAGGAGCTCGGCAAGCCGGTCAAGTGGATCAGTGACCGGACCGAGCATTTCGTCATCGATTCCCATGGCCGCGACAACTTCGCAATCGCCGAGATGGCGATGGACGAGGACGGGCGCTTCCTCGCCATGCGGGTCGACCTCCTCGCCAACATGGGGGCGTATCTCTCGCAGTACGCGCCGTCGATCCCCGAGGGCGGGCTGACCATGCTCACCGGCCTCTACGACATCCCCAACCTCTACGCGCTCTGCCGCGGCATCTACACCAACACCGTCACCGTCGACGCCTATCGCGGCGCCGGCCGCCCGGAGGCCGCGTACCTGGTCGAGCGGCTGGTCGACCAGTGCGGCCGCGACACCGGCCTCGGGCCGGTCGAGATCCGCCGCCGCAACTTCATCCAGCCCGAAGCGCTGCCCTACGAGACGCAAGGCGGCCGCATCTACGACAGCGGCGAGTTCGACGGGCATCTCGACCGGGCGCTGGAGGCCGCCGACTGGAAGGGCTTCGACGCCCGCTACGACGCGGCGAAGGCCCGCGGCAAGGTCCGCGGCTTCGGCATCGGCTGCTACGTCGAGGCCTGCGCCTTCCCGGGCAAGGAGGAGGCGACCATCCGCCTCGACGACGACGGCGCGGTCACGGTCTTCATCGGCACGCAGACCAACGGCCAGGGCCACGCCACCGCCTATGCCCAGTTCGTCGGCGGCCACATGGGCCTCGACTACGACAGGATCCGCGTCGTCCAGGGCGACACCGACCAGGTGCCGAACGGCGAGGGCACCGGCGGCTCGCGCTCGATCCCGCTCGGCGCGGTCTCGGTGAACAATGCCGCGATCAAGCTCGCCGACCAGGTCAAGCGCCTCGCCGCCGACCAGCTCGAGGCCTCCGTCGCCGACCTCGAGCTCGCCGACGGCAGCGTCCGCGTCGTCGGCACCAACCGGGCGGTGACGTTGGTCGATGTCGCCCGCGGCGCCAAGGACAAGGCGCTCCTCACCGGGTTCGACGATTCCTTCGAGCAGCCGGAGCCGACCTATCCCAACGGCACCCATATCGCCGAGGTCGAGATCGACCCCGAGACCGGCGTGACCGAGATCGTCAATTACGTGATCGTCGACGATTTCGGCGCGACCGTGAACCCGATGCTGCTTGAGGGCCAGGTCCATGGCGGCATCGTCCAGGGCATCGGCCAGGCGCTCTACGAGCACACGGTCTACGACCGCGACGGCCAGCTCCTCACCGCCTCGTTCCTCGACTACACGATGCCGCGGGCCGACTCCGTCCCGTTCTTCCGGTTCGAGACGCGGAACGTCCCGTCCAAGACCAACGCCTTCGGCATCAAGGGCGCCGGCGAGGCGGGGTCGATCGGCTCCTGCCCGGCGGTGATGAACGGCATCGTGGACGCACTGAACCGCGGCTTCGGCATCACCGGCATCGACATGCCGGCGACGCCGGAGAAGGTCTGGACACTGATCCAGGCGGCGAGGGGATAGTCCGCCGGTTGGGTGATGGTGGGGGCGTCGCTCGCGCCAGCGTCGTCGCGTCCCGCCACCGTCCGGAGCGCCCACC
>JBIQKL010000063.1:0-3209 GCA_044506555.1 Hyphomicrobiales bacterium
CGCCCGGGACCAGTGGACCGTCGGCGTCGGCATCAGCCGCAAGTTCTCCTTCGACCTGTTCCGCTAGGCGTGCGTTCCGCCGCGCGTCGGCGCGAGCGGTTGGCGCCGGATGTCATTTCGTGCCGTAGAGGCGGTCGCCCGCGTCGCCGAGTCCGGGGACGATGTAGCCGTGGTCGTTGAGGTACTCGTCGATCGCCGCGGTGTAGATCGGGATGCCGGGCTGGAACCGCCGGAAGCGCTCGATGCCCTCGGGTGCAGCCAGGAGGCAGACGAAGCGGATGTCGCGGGCGCCGCGCTGCTTCAGCTTCTCGATCGCGGCGCTCGCCGAGTTGGCGGTGGCGAGCATCGGGTCGACGACGATGACGACGCGCTCGGCCAGGTCGTCCGGCGCCTTGAAGTAGTATTCGACCGGTTCGAGGGTCTCGGGGTTGCGGTAGATGCCGATATGGGCGACCCGGGCCGAGGGCACGAGGTCGAGCATGCCCTCCAGGAGCCCGTTTCCGGCACGCAGGATCGAGGCGAAGACCGGCTTCTTGCCTTCGAGGATCGGCGCGTCCATCTCGGCGAGCGGCGTCTCGATGCGCAGGCTGGTCAGCTTGAGATCGCGGGTGACCTCGTAGGTGAGGAGCAGGGCGATCTCGCGTAAGAGCTGACGGAAGCTGGCGGTCGACGTGCTCTTGTCGCGCATCAGCGTCAGCTTGTGCTGGACGAGGGGGTGGTCGACGACATGGACATCCTGCATCGGGCTTTCTCCCGCTTCCGCTGTTCTCCCCGGCAGTCATAGCGTCGCTGCGCGGGTCGCGCCACAGCAGGCGACGGCCGGGGCGGTTTGTCCCCATCCGGTTGCGTCCGCCGGCGCGCCGCGCCTAAGATTCGGGTGCATGACGCGCGCCATCATCATCGTCCTCGATTCGGTCGGCATCGGCGCCGCCGGCGACGCCGCGGCCTTCGGCGACGCCGGTGCCGACACGCTCGGCCACATCGCCGAAGCCGCGGCTGCGGGTCGCGCCGACCGCGACGGATTGCGGTCCGGACCGATCCGCCTCCCCAATCTCGACCGTCTGGGGCTCGGCGCCGCAGCAGCGGCCTCGCGTGGCGTACTCTTGCCGGGGCTCGGATCCGGGACGCCGGAGGGACGGTGGGGCTATGGCGTCGAGGTGTCGAAGGGCAAGGACACGCCGTCGGGCCACTGGGAGATCGCCGGCGTGCCGGTGCCGTTCGCCTGGGGCTACTTCCCCGAGACGGTCCCGACCTTTCCGCCGGTGCTGACCGAGGCGCTGATCCGCGAAGCGAAGCTGCCCGGCATCCTCGGCGACAAGCATGCGTCCGGCACCGAGATCATCGCCGAGCTCGGCGAGGAGCACGTCCGGACCGGCAAGCCGATCTGCTACACCTCGGCCGATTCGGTGCTGCAGATCGCCGCCCACGAGGAGACGTTCGGGCTCGGACGGCTCTACGAGGTCTGCGAGATCGCCCGCCGCCTGGTCGACCCGCTAATGATCGGCCGCGTGATCGCGCGGCCCTTCGTGGGGGCCAGCGCGGCGGATTTCAAGCGCACCGCCAACCGGCGCGACTACGCGATCCCGCCGCCGGAGCCGACGCTCCTCGACCGTGCCGTGGCGGCCGGGCGGCGGGTGCTCGCCGTCGGCAAGATCGGCGACATCTTCGCCCACCGCGGCATCACCGAGGTGACCAAGGCGCCGAACGACGACGCGATGTTCGACGCCCTGCTGGCGGCGATGGACAAGGCGGGCGACGGCGACCTCGTTTTCGCCAACTTCGTCGATTTCGACACGCTCTATGGCCACCGTCGCGACGTCGCCGGCTATGCAGCGGCGCTCGAGGCGTTCGACCGCCGTCTGCCGGAGCTGATTGTGCGGCTCAGGCCGGGCGACCTCGTCGTCGTCACGGCCGACCACGGCAACGACCCGACCTTCCGCGGCACCGATCACACGCGGGAGCACGTGCCGATCCTCGCCTTCGGTCCGGAGATCGGCGCCGGCCCGATCGGCCGCCGCCCGACCCTCGCCGACATCGGCGAGACGGTGGCCGCCCATCTCGGCCTGGCGCCGGGACCGCACGGGACCTCGTTCCTGTCGTAGGGCGGCACGTCGGATAGGCCATCCTCCCTCACCCCGGACTTGATCCGGGGGTGAGGGGGTGCCGGACCTCGCCGATCGGACCAAATGACATGGCACGCTACGTCCGTTGTCCGATGGTCATCGGAGTGATGCCGGTCACACCTGCCCCGGAACGCACCGCCAAGTGACCGCGTTCACCCCCTGACACCGCGTTTGTGATGGGCATCACTGCGGCACGGACGGGCCGCGATCATAGATGTCTCAACGAAACGTCAACGGGCCCACGGGCCGCTCCGAAGCGACCGGGCCGACGAAGAAACGACAGGGGCAGAGTCATGAAGAAGTTCCTCGCCGCCATCGCCGTCGCCGCCGCCATCATCGGCTTCGCCACCCCGACGCAGGCCGGCCTTCTCTCGATCTTCCAGCCGAAGCCGAAGATCGTCGCGACCATCTCGCTCTCCGAGCAGAAGATGTTCGTCGCGGTCACCGACAATCGCGGCCAGACCCGCAACTACGTGTGGAGCGTCTCGACCGGCGCCAGCGGCTTCGAGACCCCGAAGGGCCAGTTCACGCCGACCTGGCTGTCGAAGAACCACAAGTCGAGCCAGTACGACGATGCCCCGATGCCGTATGCGGTGTTCTTCCATCAGGGCATCGCGGTGCACGGCACCGACGCCGTCGCCCGCCTCGGCAACCCGGCTTCCCACGGCTGCGTGCGCCTCGCCCAGGAGAACGCGGAGACATTCTTCGACCTGGTCCAGGCCTACGGCAAGTTCAACACCAAGATCGTGGTCCGCGGCTAACCCTCCCGCGACCCGAACACGGACTGGGCGAGACCCCCCTCTCGAAGCCGCCGGCTCCACCCCCCTCACCGGCGTCCCATGTCCGACCCGCCGCCGTCCGGTTCCCCCACCGGGCGGCGGTGGCCTTTTTTGGGGGATGGTTGCGCTGACGTCGGAGGCCCTCTGCTTGCCCTCGGCTCACGGATTTTTGCAGTCCGCTCTCAGGTGCCTTTCGCGCGGGCGATCGCCGCCTCGATCATCGCCTGCGCCTCCTCGACGTCGCCCCAGCGGACGATCTTCACCCACTTGCCCGGCTCGAGGTCCTTGTAGTGGGAGAAGAAGTGCT
>JBIQKL010000063.1:3309-22400 GCA_044506555.1 Hyphomicrobiales bacterium
ACGATCTTCACCCACTTGCCCGGCTCGAGGTCCTTGTAGTGGGAGAAGAAGTGCTCGATCTGGTGGATCGTGATCTCCGGCAGGTCGGTGTGACGCCGGATCGACTCGTAGCGGGCGGTGAGGCGGTGCGACGGCACGGCGATGATCTTCTCGTCCTGGCCGCCGTCGTCCTCCATGATCAGGACGCCGACCGGGCGGACGCTCATCACCGCGCCGGGCACGATTGCGCGGGTATTGGCGACGAGCACGTCGCAGGGATCGCCGTCGCCGGAGAGCGTGTGCGGGATGAAGCCGTAGTTCCCCGGATAGCGCATGGGCGTATAGAGAAACCGGTCGACGACCAGGGCGCCGGAGGCCTTGTCCATCTCGTACTTGATCGGCTCGCCGCCGATCGAGACCTCGATGATGACGTTGACGTCGTGGGGCGGATTGGCGCCGATCGGCACCGCGTCGATGCGCATTCTCTTCTCGGACCTCGTCAGCCTATCCGTTCGAACACCACCGGCGTTTCCCCCGGCTTCTCGTCGCCCAGGTCGTAGGCTGCGCGGAGCGCGGCGGCGGCCTTCTCGGCATGGGCTTCGGTGCGGGCGTGGACGACGCCGAGCGGCGCGTCGCCGCCGCCGACGGGTGTACCGATTTCGGCGAGCCGGGTGAAGCCGACGCTGTGGTCGATCTTGTCCTCGGCCCGGGCGCGGCCGCCGCCCAGCTCGATCACGGCGATGCCGACGGCGCGCGAATCCACGGCCTGGACGATGCCGGGCCGGGCGGGTGCGACGTCGCGGACGACCGGCGCCGCCTTCAGGTGCGAGGCGGGATCGTCCATGAAGTCGGCCGGGCCGCCGAGGGCGGCGACCATCCGTCCGAAGATCTCCGCCGCCTTGCCGGAGGCGAAGGCATGCTCGATCTTCCGCCGGCCCTCGGCCGCGTCCGATGCGAGCCCGGCGAGCACCAGGCCCTCGCCGCCGAGCGCGACGGTGACCTCCTCGAGCCGCCGGTCGCGCTTGCCGAGCAGGAACTCGGCGGCGTTGAGCACTTCCACCGCGTTGCCGGCGGCGGAGGCGAGCGACTGGTCCATGGCGGTGATCAGCGCCGCGGTCCTCACCCCGGCGCCGTTCGCGACCGAGACGAGGCTCTCGGCAAGCGCCCGGGCCTGGTCGAGCGTCACCATGAACGCGCCGTTGCCGGTCTTGACGTCGAGGACCAGCGCGTCGAGCCCTTCGGCGAGCTTCTTGGAGAGGATCGAGGCGGTGATCAGCGACACCGATTCGACCGTCGCGGTCACGTCGCGGATGGCGTAGATGCGGCGGTCGGCAGGGGCGAGGTCGGCGGTCTGGCCGATGATCGCGCAGCCGATGTCTTCGACCACCTGCCGGAACAGGGTGAGGTCGGGATTGGTGCGGTAGCCGGGGATCGAATCGAGCTTGTCGAGGGTGCCGCCGCCATGGCCGAGGCCGCGGCCCGAGATCATCGGCACGTAGGCGCCGCAGGCGGCGAGCGCCGGAGCGAGCATCAGCGAGACGTTGTCGCCGATGCCGCCGGTCGAGTGCTTGTCGAGGACCGGGCCGTCGAGCCCGGTCCAGTCGAGGACCGCACCGGAATCGCGCATCGCCTCGGTAAGGGCGACGCGTTCCTCCCGCGCCATGTCGCGGAAGAAGACGGCCATGGCGAAGGCGGCGACCTGCCCTTCGGTCACGGTGCCGTGGGTGAGGCCCTCCACCATGAAGGCGATCTCGGCCTTGTCGAGCACTTGGCCGTCGCGCTTCTTCCGGATGATCTCCTGGGGCAGCATGTCGTCGTCCTCATCTCAGTCCGCGGTCGCGGAGGAAACGGCGGAGCACGCGCTCGAGCTTGGCGGCCCCGACCGGCGCGAGCGCCTTGGTTTCCTCGTGGCTCAGTTCGGCGCCGGTCATGCCGGCGGCAAGGTTGGTGATGGTCGACACCGCCGCCACCCGGAGCCGATAGAAGCGGCCGAGGATCACCTCCGGAACCGTCGACATGCCGACCGCGTCGGCGCCGAGGATGCGGGCGGCGCGGATCTCGGCCGGCGTCTCGAAGCTCGGCCCCGAGAACCACATGTAGACGCCGGTGGCGAGGCGGATTCCTTCGCGCTCGGCGGCGCCGAGAAGGGCGGCGCGGAGGCTCGCGTCATAGGCGCCGGTCATGCCGACGAAGCGCGCATCGGTCTCCACCCCGATCAGCGGATTGATTCCGGCGAAGTTGACGTGGTCGGTGACCAGCATGATCTCGCCTGGGCCGACCTCGGTGCGGAGCGACCCGGCGGCGTTGGTGAGGATCAGCGTGTCGCAGCCGAGGGCCTCGAGCGTCGCGATCGGTATCCGCATCGCTGCCGCGTCGCCGCGCTCGTAGTAGTGGGCGCGGCCGGCATAGACGACGACCGGCACGCCCTCGAGGCGGCCGGCCACCACCTCGCCCTTGTGCGACGAGACGCTCGAGGCGGGAAAGCCGGGCAAGGCGGCATTGGGGATGCGCACGGCGTCGGTGACCGCGTCGGCGAGCCCGCCGAGGCCCGAGCCGAGGATCAGGCCGACGGAGTAGGGCAGGTCGCGCCGGCTGCGGATCATGTCCGCGGCCTCTGCCGCGCGATCGTTCATGGCTGCTCCTTGAGCTCGAAGCTCGCCGGCAGCAACTCGCCGAGGCGCCAGGTGGCGCCGCGTCCCTCGGGATCGAAGCAGTGGATCACGGTCTCGGGCGTCCCGAACTCGGCGAGCCGCTGGCGGCAGCCGCCGCAGGGCGTGGTGAAGCGCCCGTCGATCCGGTTCGCGACGACGCAGACCATCTCGATCCGCCGCGCTTCTCCCGCCTCGGACGACGACACCATCCGGCCGATGGCGCTGGTCTCGGCGCACCAGCCTTCGGGGAAGGCGGCGTTCTCGACGTTGCAGCCGGCATGCACGGCACCGTCGGCCGTGCGGAGCGCGGCACCGACGGGAAATCCCGAATAGGGTGCATGGGCGCGAAGCCGCACAGCCCTTGCCGCCTCGAAGAGTTCCCGATCCATCGCCGCCCCTTGTGCTCCAGTCGGGCGATCATAGTCCGCGGCGCCGCGGCCGCGAAGAGCCTCGACGGTGTTCGGGGAAAATGCCAAGCTGACGGCCGATATCCCGCACGGCAGGGACATGCGGGATCGGACGAACAAGAGGCTGAGACAGGAGGGTGTCTTGAAGAAGAGGACGATTGCCACGGCGCTTGCCGCGCTTGCCGCCACCGCCGTGATCGCGGCGGGGACCGCCACCCCGGCGGCGGCGTTCAAGGCGTGCCAGGTGACCGACGTCGGGGGCGTCGACGACAAGGGCTTCAACCAGACCGCGTGGAAAGGCGTCCAGGAAGCCGGCGAGACGCTGGGGATCGAGATCAAGCTCCTCGAGTCGCGGGCCGAGACCGACTACGAGCCCAACATCAACGCCTTCCTCGGCGAGAAGTGCGACATCATCATCACGGTCGGCTTCCTGCTCGGCGACGCCACCAAGAAGGCGGCCGAGGCCAATCCTGACACCAAGTTCTCGATCGTCGACTTCGCCTACGATCCGCCGGTGCCGAACATCCTCGGCCAGGTCTTCGCGACCGACGAGGCGGCGTTCCTCGCTGGCTACCTGGCTGCCGGAATGTCGCAGTCGGGCGTGGTCGGCACCTTCGGCGGCGTCAACATCCCGCCGGTGACGATCTTCATGGACGGGTTCGTGCGCGGCGTCGCCCATTACAACAGCGTCAAGGATGGCAACGTCACCGTGCTCGGATGGGACCCCGACGCGAAGGAGGGGCTATTCACCAATAATTTCGAGTCGCTCGACGACGGTCGCGCCTTCGCCAAAAACCTGGTCGACGAGGGCGCGGACATCGTCATGCCGGTGGCCGGACCGGTCGGTCTCGGATCGGCGGCGCTCGCCGCCGAGCTCGGCACCGACGCGCTCAAGATCATCGGCGTCGACGTCGACCAGGCCGTCACCGATCCCGACAATGCGGGCGTCTACCTGACCTCGGTCGAGAAGATGATGGACGCGACCGTGCTGGCGGCGATCAAGGCCGCCCACGACGGCACGTTCGAGGGCGGCGTCGTGGTCGGGACGCTGGGATCGGGCGGCGTCGGCCTCGCGCCGTTCCACGAGCTCGAGGACGCGGTGCCCGCCGACCTCAAGGCCGAGCTCGACGCGCTCCGACAGGGCATCATCGACGGTTCCATCGACGTCAAGGGCGGCGGCTAGTTCCGCCGGGCCCATGAAGGGCGACCGCCGCGCGACCCGTGCGGCGGGCCATCCCGAGGCGGGGCCGCGCGTCCTCGTCCCGCGCGGCTCACGGGGTTGAGACACGGTGGACATCGAGCTCCGGGGCATCACCAAGCGGTTCGGCAGCGTCGTCGCCAATTCCGACGTGAACCTGACGATCCGCGCCGGCGAGGTGCTGGGGCTGCTCGGCGAGAACGGCGCCGGCAAGTCGACCCTGATGAACGTGCTGTCGGGGCTGTACCGGCCGGACGAGGGCGAGATCCTGATCGACGGCAAGCCGGTGCATTTCCGCGGTGCAGGCGACGCGATCCGGGCCGGCATCGGCATGGTCCACCAGCACTTCATGCTGGTCCCGGTGTTCACCGTGGCGGAGAACGTGGTGCTCGGCGTCGAGCCGGTGAAGGCGTTCGATCGGCTCGACCTGAAGACGGCTCGCGCCGAGGTGCGGGAGATCTCCACCCGGCACGGGCTCGAGGTCGATCCGGACGCGATCATCGAGGAGATCCCGGTCGGGCTCCAGCAGCGGGTCGAGATCATCAAGGTCCTGTTCCGCTCGGCGAATGCGATCATCTTCGACGAGCCGACCGCCGTGCTCACGCCGCAGGAGGTGGTCGAGTTCTTCGGCATCGTCCGCTCGCTCCGCGAGGCTGGGAAGGCGATCGTCTTCATCACCCACAAGCTCGGCGAGGTGCTCGAGGTCGCCGACCGGATCAGCGTGCTGCGGGCCGGGAAGATCGTCGGCGAGGGCGACCCGAAGACCGCGACCAGCGCCGATCTCGCCGAGCTGATGGTCGGCCGTCCGGTGCGCTTCACCATCGCGCCGCGGACCACCGAGCCCGGCGGACCGCTGCTCGAGGTCAAGGGCCTGACCGTGCTCAACGAACGCGAGGAGGTGGCGGTCGCCGGCGTCGACTTCACCGTGCACGAGGGCGAGATCGTCGGCATCGCCGGCGTCCAGGGCAACGGCCAGACCGAGCTCGTCGAGGCGCTCACCGGCTTGCGGCCCGCGGTGTCGGGGACCGTCACCTTCGCCGGCGAGGACATCACCCATGCTTCGGCCCGCGAGCGGCACCGGAAGCTGATCGCGCATATCCCGGAGGACCGACACCGCTCGGGCATGATCAAGGACTTCACCGTTGCCGAGAACGTGGTGCTCGATCGCTACTACGCGCCGCCGTTCTCCTCGGGGATCGCCATGCACTGGGCCGAGGCCAACCGCGAGGCGGTGAGGATCGTCAGGGATTTCGACGTCCGCACCGCGTCGATCTTCACCCAGGCTGGCAACCTCTCCGGCGGCAACCAGCAGAAGCTGGTGGTCGGGCGCGAGCTCGGCCACGACACCAAGTTCCTGATCGCCTCGCAGCCGACGCGCGGCATCGACGTCGGCTCGATCGAATACATCCACGAGCGGATCGCCGGGGCCCGCGACGAGGGCGACGGCATCCTGATCGTCTCGACCGAGCTCGACGAGGTGATGTCGCTCTCCGACCGCATCCTCGTCATGTATCGCGGCAGGATCGTCGCTGAGTTCGAGGGAGGTACGGCGACCGTGAAGGATGTCGGTCTCGCCATGGCCGGGGTGGTGTCATGAGCGAGCCGGCGGGCACGACGCCGAACCTCGGCGACCGCGTCCTCGACCGGGCGGTGGTCCGCCGCTTCGACTTCCAGGAGGTCGTGGTCGTCCCGGTGCTGTCGGTGGTGATCGCGCTGATCCTCGGGGCGCTGACCATGCTCGCCACCGGCGTCAGCCTCGCGACCATCGGGCTCTCCTTTTCGGCGCTGTTCACCGGCTCGTTCGGCTCACTCTCGGCGGTCTCGGAGACGCTGCTGGCGGCGACGCCGTTGATCCTCTGCGGCCTCGGGCTCGCGCTCGGCTTCCGCGCCGGACTGTTCAACATCGGCGCCGAGGGCCAGCTCATGCTCGGCGGCATGGCCGCGGTCGCCGTCGGCTTCATGATTCCCGGACTGCCGATGATCGTCCACCTGCCGCTCGCGCTCCTTGCCGCGATGGTGGCGGGGGCGATCTGGGCCGGGATCGCCGGCTGGCTGAAGGCGGCGACCGGCGCGCATGAGGTGATCACCACCATCATGCTCAACTTCATCGCCTTCCGCCTCACCGACTGGCTGCTCCGAAACCCGCCGATCCAGAAGCCGGGGCGGGCCGACCCGATCTCCGAGACGATCCTGTCGACGGCGCAACTGCCGCGTCTCCTGTCGGCGATCGATCCATCGCTCCGCATCCATTTCGGGCTGGTCATCGCGCTGGTCGCGGTGGCCTTCGTCTGGTGGCTGCTGTTCCGCTCGACGGTCGGCTTCGAGTTCCGGGCGAGCGGCGCCAACCCGGATGCGGCGCGCTATGCAGGCATGCGCTCGGGACTGGTCATCGTGGTGGTGATGGCGTGTGCCGGGGCGCTCGCCGGCCTCGCCGGCGCCAACCAGGTGCTCGGCGTGCTCGGCCGTGCTTCGCCGAACTTCTCCGCCGGCATCGGCTTCGACGCCATCGCGGTAGCGCTGCTCGGCCGCTCGCATCCGGTCGGCGTGCTGCTCGCCGGCATCCTGTTCGGGGCGCTCCAGGCCGGCGGCCGCCAGATGCAGGTCGCGGCCGGGGTCAGCATCGACCTGATCGCCATCATCCAGGCGCTGATCATCGTCTTCATCGCGGCGCCGATGCTGGTCCGCTCCATGGCACCGTGGGCCTTCCGCCGCCGGCGGGGAGGGGTCACGCCATGAGCGCGGCGGCCGCGACCACCACCCGCACTCTCGACAAGGCGGCACGGCGGCGGACGCTGGTCACCGGCTGGCTGCTGCTCGGGCTGGCGGTGCTGGTCGGGCTGGTCTTCGGCATGCAGGTCGAGGGCGCGGCGACCTTCCGCCTCACCCTGCCGCGCGACCCGATTCCGCTCCCGAACCTGGTCGTCCCGGCGGCGCCGTTCATGTATGTCGTGGCGGCGATCCTCGCCTTCTTCGGTGCGCGGCAGTTCATGCGCGGCGGCGCCCGCTGGTCGAGCCTGATGCTCGGCCTGGGCTTCCTGATCGCGATCGCGGCCTTCCTCGTCTGGGCGGCGGACGGCAAGTCCTTCTCGCTCACCGGCATGCTCGAATCGACCGTGGTCCGGGCGGTGCCGATCGCCCTCGGCGGCCTTGCCGGCGTCCTCTCGGAACGGGTGGCGGTGGTCAATATCGGCATCGAGGGCATGCTGCTCGCCGGCGCCTTCGCCGGCGCGGTGGTCGGCTCGGTTGCCGGCGGGGTGATCGGCATCGTCGGGGCGGTGCTGGTCGGCGGGCTGTTCGGCCTGATCCTCGGCGTCCTGGTCATCACCTACCGGGTCGACCAGATCATCGCCGGCGTCGCCATCAACCTGTTCGTGCTGGGGATGACGTCCTACGTCTCGAGCCAGGTGCTGAGCCGGCACCACGAACTGAACAACGCGCCGGTGTTCCGCGCCTGGCCGATCCCGTTCCTGTCCGACCTGCCCGTGGTCGGGCCGGTGCTGTTCCGCCAGAACCTCTTCGTCTACGGCGCCTTCATCATGGTGGCGCTCGCCACCTACTACCTGTTCCATACCCGCGCCGGCCTCCGGGCGCGGGCGGTCGGCGAGCACCCCGAGGCGGCCGACACGCTCGGCATCAACGTCTACAGGGTGCGCTACATCAACGTCACCCTCGCCGGCATGGTGGCCGGCTTCGGCGGCGCCTGGTTCACCCTCGGCTCGGTCGGCCGCTTCGACGAGGGGATGACCGGCGGGCGCGGCTTCATCGGTCTCGCGGCGATGATCTTCGGCCGCTGGCATCCGGTCGGCGCGCTGATGGCGGCGCTGGTCTTCGGCTTCGCCGATTCGCTCCAGCAGAAACTCGCCATCCTGCAGACGCCGATCCCGTCCGAGTTCCTCGCGATGGCGCCGTATATCGCCACCATCGTCCTCGTCGCCGGGCTGATCGGCCGCGCCCGGCCGCCCGCCGCCGACGGCAAACCGTACATCAAGGAATAGGTGGGGTATGGCGACGCGTCAGGCGCTGGCGCTGGTGGCGCACGACGAGAAGAAGGACGATCTCGTCCGCTTCGCCGACCGGCATCGGAAGCGCCTCGCCGGCTACCGGCTCTATGCCACCGGCACGACCGGCGCGCGGATCAATGCTGCGCTGCCGGAGCTCGATGTCACGGCGCTGAAGAGCGGCCCGCTCGGCGGCGACCAGCAGATCGGCGCGATGATCGCCGAGGGCCGGATCTCGGGCCTGATCTTCTTCATCGATCCGCTTACCCCGATGCCTCACGACGTCGACGTCAAGGCATTGACGCGGCTTGCGGTTCTCTACGATATCCCGATGGCGCTGAACGCGAGGACCGCGGAGCTGATGCTCGCCGGGCCGGCGGCGGGGGCGCGGAAACGGCGCGGAAAGGCGGAATCGTGACGAGAAGGGGAGAGACGGACATCCGGTTCCCGGTGCTGATCGGCGACATCGGGGGAACCAATGCGCGGTTTGGCATGATCGCCGACCGCGACGCTCCGATGCAGCGCTTCGCGGACGTGCAGACCGCGGACCACGCCACCGTCGCCGACGCGATCGAGGCGGCAGTGCTGGGTCATACCGAGCTTCGGCCCAAGACGTCGATCCTCGCCCTGGCCGGGCCGATCGCGGGGGAGCAGATCCGCCTCACCAATTGCGACTGGATCTTCGAGCCGGCGGAGCTGATCCCGCGCTTCGGGCTGTCGTCGATGATCCTCCTCAACGATTTCGAGGCGCTGTCGCTCTGCCTGCCGGGCCTCGGGCCGGACGACGTCGACGCGATCGGCGGCGGCAGGTCGGTCCCCGAGCGGCCACGGGTCGTGGTCGGACCTGGTACCGGGCTCGGCGCCGGCGCCCTGATCCATGCCCGCGGCACCTGGATCCCGGTGCCGGGAGAGGGCGGCCATATCGATCTCGGCCCGGTCACCGAACACGACTTCGCGCTGTGGCCGCATCTGGAGAAGTCCTTCGGGCGCTTCAGCGCGGAGACGCTGCTCTGCGGCCCCGGTCTGATGCGGGTCTATCGCGGTGTCGCCTCCTTCATGGGGCAGCCGGCGGTGCACGATACGCCGGCCGAGGTGACCGCCGCCGGGCTGGCGGACGAGGATCCGGTGTCGGCGGCCGCGCTCGAGTTCTTCGTCACCCATCTCGGCCGGTTCGCCGGCGACCTCGCCGTGGTCTTCGTCGCCACAGGCGGCGTCTACCTCGCCGGGGGCATCTCGGCCAGGATCGCGCCGGCCCTGAAGAGCGGGCGCTTCCGCGAGGCTTTCGTCGCCAAGGACCCGCATCGCCACATCATGGAGGAGATGATGACGGCGATCATCACCAGGCCCGACGCCGCGCTCGCCGGCATCGCCGATTTCGCCCGCGAGCCGGAGCGCTTCGGCGTGGAGCTCGCCGGCAAGTCGTGGCAGGCGTGACGGCAGCCACTTGCCCGCGCCGCCGGGCCGATGCAGTCTCCGCCGCCATCTTCGAGGACGGATCCCAGCAACGATGACCGAGACCGGCGACGGCACGCGCATGCGCATCCTGGAGACGACGCTCCTCTCCGACGACTGGGCGACGCTCACCAAGTACAAGATCGACTACCGCCGCCGCGACGGAGCCCGCGAGACGCTGATCCGGCAGGTCTACGACCGCGGCAACGGCGCCTGCATCCTCCCCTACGATCCGGTACGGGGCACGGTGCTGCTCGTCCGTCAGTTCCGGATGCCGGTATGGGTGGCGAGCGGGGGCCGCGAGAGCGACCTCATCGAGGCCTGCGCCGGCCTGCTCGACGATCTCGAGCCGGAGGAGGCGATCCGCCGCGAGGCGGAGGAGGAACTCGGCTATCGCCTCGGTCCGGTCGAACGGGTGCTCGATTGCTACATGAGCCCGGGCAGCGTCAGCGAGCGGATTGCCTTCTTCATTGCCCGCTACGCGCCCACCGATCGCGTCTTCACGGGCGGCGGCAACGAGGACGAGGGGGAGGACATCGAGGTGCTCGAGCCGACGCTGGACGAGGCGCTCCGCATGGTCCGCGACGGCGAGATCGCCGACGGCAAGACCATCATGCTCCTGTGGTACGTGAAGCTTCACGGCCTCGTCGCCGCCGGAGGGGGTGCGGTGTGAGCCTGGTCACAGACGACCCGGCGCCGGTGCGATAGCCGGAAGGTGCGGACGCGAGGCATGCGGCAGGTCGCGAAAATGTCATCATGGCGCGCTTCAGTTCCTGTCCGGACGCGGCAGAATCGACAGGTGCAGGTAACGACGGCGAAACCAGAATCTGCTAGAGGCGTTCGGCGGAAGCCGGCCGCGAGCGTGAACACTTCCGAACCAGTGTAGTCCCATGGCGTTCGATCAGCTCTTCCCCCGATTGAGAAAGGCGTCGGCCATCGTCCTCGGCCTGATGGTCGGGATCGGCATCGGCGCCGAGGCGTCCGCCGACTCGGCGGTCTGCCGGCAGCTCCGGGCCGAGTACCAGCGCGCCGACGGCGGCGGCGGTGGCGGCAAGAACATCGGACAGCTGCAGCGCCAGCTCGCCGCCGCCCAGAACGACGCGAAGCGCTCCGGCTGCCGACGCATCCTGTTCGGCAAGCCCGGCAAGAACTGCCCGGCGATTATGGCCCGCGTCAATCAGCTCCAGCGCGACATCAACCGGGCGCGGAGCAGCGGGGGTCGCGGCCTGTTCGCCAACAATGCGCGTTTCGAGCGCGACCGGATCCGGAATGCGCTGGTTCGCAACGGCTGCGAGACGCCGTCCCGGGGCGGCGGCGGGAGCGACTTCGCCGGCTCCGGATATCGCACGCTCTGCGTGCGCACCTGCGACGGCTATTATTTTCCGATCAGCTTCTCCACCAGCCGGTCGCGGTTCAAGATCGACGAGGCGGTCTGCCAGTCGATGTATGGCGGCGAGCCGGCCGAGCTCTTCGTCCACCACAACGGCTCGCCGTCGGATACGGCGGTTTCGCTCAAGGGCGAGCCGCTCGCCGGCGCGACCAACGCCTTCGCGTTCCGCTACTTCTTCGCGCCGTCCTGCCAGGCCAAGCTGAAGCACGGGCTGGCCAATCTCGGCGAGGCGTTTCTCGCCCGGGTCAGCGAGATGAAGGCCAATGCCCCGCCGAAGGACCGCAATCCGACCGCGGCCCCCTCGCTCCTTCCGGTGCCTGCCGCGCGGGTCGCACCAGGCCAGGACCCCGAGACGCTCGCCAACATCGCGGGCCAGTTCCACGTTCGCCCGGTGCTTTCGCCCGAGGCGGCCGCGGTGGCCGCGGCCTCGGTGCCGATACGGAAGCTGGGGCCGGACTACTATTACACGACCCCAATCGCCATCGAGGCGCTCCGCAATCCGCCGCAGCGCGGGCCGGTGTTCAGCCTGATCGGCACCGCGCATGCCAGCGAGACCGACCGAGGCGGGACTGGCGCCACGTCCGTCCAGTAGCGGGTCACCCCTACGCCGAGGATTTCGTCATGAAGCCGTTGCCCGCCCTGCTCGTGCCCGTCCTGCTTGCCGCCCTGCCGGCCCAGGCCGCGGTTCCGGTCGAGACCGTGAAGATCGAGAAGTCGACGGACATGGTCGAGATCGACATGGCGTATCCGCGGACCGGCGTCGCGAGCATCGACCGGATGCTCGCCGATTGGGTGAACGGCATGGTCGCTACGTTCGAGAGCGAAGCGGTGGAGGATTTCGCCTCGTTCAAGCAGGACAATAAGGGCGAGCTGCCGCCGTGGGCCTATAGTCTCGGCCTGGGCTTCGAGGTGCCGCGGAACGACGAGCGGATGCTGGTCTTCGACTTCGACGAGAGCATCTTCCAGGGCGGGGCGCATCCCAACCACGACATCATCACCTTCAACTTCATGATGCCGGACGGCTGGCAGGTCTACCTACCGGAGATCTTCGACGGCCAGCGCGCCCTCGACAGGATCAGCGCGTTCGCCGTCGCCGATCTCGAGCGGCGGATCGGCGGTCCGGACGGCATGAGCGATCCGGACTGGATCCGGAGCGGCGCCGGTCCGCAATGGTCCAACTTCCAGGATTTCATCCTCCTCGCGGACAAGCTGGTGATCCGCTTCCCGCCGTACCAGGTGGCGGCCTATGCGGCCGGCCCGCAGGCGGTCGAGATCCCGCTGTCGGAGCTCTCCGGGCTGATGCGGAAGGACTGGCGGACGCCGGTCGCCTCCTTCGAGTGCGCCAAGGCCGGAACCGCCACGGAGAAGGCGATCTGCTCCGACGTGGCACTCGCGCGCCTCGACCGGAGCCTGTCGGATGCCTATGCGCAGGCGATGTCCTTCGCTGCCGACGAGGCCGAGAAGGCCAAGATCCGCGACGCGCAGCGGACCTGGATCGGCGAGCGCGACGCCTGCGGCGGCGACGTCGGCTGCCTCACGGCGCAATACCAGGCGCGCCTTAAGGTCCTGCAGGCCTGAGCGAGCCGCCGGCCCGGCATTTCTCAGTTGGTCGGTACGGCGAAGATCCGCGTCATCCGCGCGATCACCTCGGCGTGGAGCGCGGCGGATTTCTCGATGTTGAGGTGGTCGATGCCCTTCCGGTCGGAGACGTCGATATTCGAGAGCTTGCCGGTGAAGCCCGGCCCGGCCCGGATCAGCTTACCGACCCCGTCGGACTTGTAGTAGTTGACCACCTCGGCGATGCCCCGGCCGACCTTGTGCCCGTCATGGACGCCGTCGAAGGCCACGACCAGGCTCACCGGCACGCCGTTGGCGCCGAGGTAGTTTGCCATGTCGATGGCCGAATCCGCGCCGAGGGAATGGCCGATGATCACCACCGGCGCGATCGACTTGTCCGTCCGGTACTGGCTCACCAGGATCGTCGCGTATTTCCGCCAGTTGGTGAAATTCGTCACCTGGGCGGGCATGCCCTTCGCCTTGATCTTCCGGCCGAGCGTGTCCATCCCGAGCGAGAACACGTTGAGGAGGCCGCGGAGCAGAAAGACGCGCCCGTGCGTCGCCGCAACGGGCTGCACGACGGCGGTGCCGGGCTGCACCACCGGTGCCGGGAGGTTCATCGCCCAACCGGGTCCGACGGCAAGGCAGGCGAATGCCAGCGCGATGACGGCGATCCTTCGCAAAGACCCGTTCCTCCTCGTTGCGCTTCGATACCCGACCGGAGGAATCCGGCGGGCGGGGGCCCTTTGTGGCAAGGATCGCGTCGGGAACAAAGGCAGAAATGCCGATCCCGGCCCGGCCGGGATGGAATTGCCCTGCTCTGTGGACGTGGGGCAACGGCTATTTTCACTGCTCCACTTCGATCACGGTCTCCTGGTAGAATTTCTGCAGCCATGTGCCGCCGTGGCGGACCCAGATCTCGCCGACGAAGACCCGCTCCGGCAGCGGGTCGCCCTTGAAGGTGCCGCGGTAGCTCTGTTCGTAGGTGACGAGCGCGGCGTCGGCGCCGAGCATCTCGAATGTCGGCGGAATCGCGTCGTAGACCTCGACGGCGAGGTCCTTGAGCGAGGCGAGCTGCTCAGCGACCGTCTGCGGCCCGTCATAGACGAAGGTCACCGAGCGCTGGTCCGGCGTCATCAGTGCCCGGGCGGCAGCGGCATCGCCGTCCTCGTAGGCCTTGCCGAGGACCTCGCGCTGCGCCTCGATCGCCGCGATGTCGGCGGCTTCGTCGGCCAGTGTGGGGGTCGCCGCGCCGAGCACGAGCAGGGTGGTCAGGAAGGTGGTCCGGAAGCTTCGCATTTTCCCCGTTCCTTGTCGCTTGGTGGGAAGAATGGCTCGGGCGGTCACCGCTTCCTTGCGTGCTTCAGCACCTCGCGCGCGAGCGCCGCGACCTCGGCCGCAGCAGGGCCGCCCGGCGCCAACTCCGGCGCGGTCCGTCCCTCACCCATGCTTTGCGGATAGGCGACGCGGTTGCCGAGATGGGCGGCGGCGACCGCGTGGCCGAGTTCGCCCGTCGCTGCGATCATCTCGGCCGTGAGCAACGCGCGGCTGAGCGCGCGGTTGATCACGATCAGCGACCCGGTTCTTTCCTTCGCCGCCATCTCGAGCGTCGGCGTGGTCGCCCAGAGGTCGACGGGCGTCGGCTGGACGGGAACGATCACCAGATCCGCCATCTCGATCGCTGGGCGGATCTCGAGATCGGACTTGGGCGGCGTGTCGACGACGATCACGTCGTGGTCGCGGGCGAGCTGCTTCGCCTCGCGCCGTGCGCCCCAACCCGAGGCGGTGCGGAAGGCAAGGCCGACGCCGTCCTCGCCGAGCGCCGCCTCGCGCCGCTCGAACCACTCGCCGAGGCTGCCCTGCGGGTCGACGTCGAGAAGCCCGACCGATTTTCCCGAGCGCGCGAAGGCGACGGCGAGGTGTGCCGCTACCGTGGTCTTGCCGGAGCCGCCCTTCTGCTGGGCGACGGTGATGATGAGGCCAGCCATTCGCGTCACCGCCTTCTCAGGGTGTCCGTCGTGCCATGCAATTGTCTCGCCAGCATGTCGCCTATTCGCCGCAGTAACAGGCGGAATAGGAGCCCGGGTCGAGGTGGGCGATGGCGCAGGCATATCCGTCGAGATCGCCGTCCGGCAGCGGGCCGTGGCTGGCATTGTAGTTGGCGAGGTAGGCCTCCCGGATCCGGCCGCCCTGGCCGAGCCCGTTCCAGAGCTTGGTGACCGAGCCGGTGGAGTAGTCCGGGAGGCCGTAGGCTTCCGAGAACACGTATTCCTCGCGCCAGTCGGCATCCGCCGGCGAGAGCGAAGGAAGATTGGCGAGGGCGATGGTGGTGAAGTCCCGCGGCACGCCGCTCGTCCGGTCGTAGGTGAAGACCTGGAATGCCGGATTCTGGCCGAAGACCGGACTGATCGCCGGTGCGATCTTGCCGGCGGCGACCGGGTTGCCGGCCGCGTCGAAGACGAGGCGGTAGTCGTCGGTATGGATGTGGCCCGCGAGGCTTACGTTGATGATGCCGGCATGGGTGCGGATCAGCGTGTGGAACGCGTCGGCGAAGTCCGGCTTGAGGAACGGGACGATGCGCTCGCGACAGGTCGCGGCCTTGGAGTGGGTGGTCGACCAGGGATCGATCCCCCACGGGATGTGCTGGACCAGCCAGACGCGCCCGCCAGCCGCCTGCTGTGCCGCGAGGGTGGCCGCGAGCCAGTCCATCTCCGCCTCGCCGGCGGCGAGCCCATCGGCGCCGCAGGCGTCCTGGTAGCGCCGCGACCACAGCACGTCGTTGAGGATGACGATCAGCGTGTCCGCGACCGTGGGATGGCGCACGGCGTAATAGCCGCCGGCGGCGTAGGTCTCGTCGAAATCCGCGGCGACGCGGTCGGGGCCGGCGAGCCGCCGCACGGTGTCGCGGAGCGCTGCGAGGTAGCCTCCTCCGGGATCGACCTCGTAGTCGTCGCAGGCCGAATCATTGTTGCCGAGGGCGACGATCACCGGCTTGCCGGGCAGCGCCGCGGCGAGCGAATCGGCGACGAAGATGCTGGTTCGTGCCGAGAAATCCTTCTGTTCGGCCGACCCGCGGACGACGCCGAGCGCGGTGGCCGCGGCATCCTCGAAGCCGTGGGACAGGAGGTCGCCGGAGAAGATCGCGAAGTCGGCGTCGGCGCTTTCCCGGCCGATCGCCGCCAGCGCCGAGGCGAGGAGCACATGGTTGGTGTCCGTGCCATATTGCGACGCGGGCGCATCGGGCAGCGTGGCGAAGCGCTCCGTCCACTCGGCGGGCGGGACCGTCGCCAGGCTCCGGGCGAGTCCCGGCGGATCGAAGGGGTCGAAATGGATGTCGGAGACCAGCGTGAACGTACCGGTGTCGGCGAACGCGGCCGCGGCCTTCATCCCTGTGACGAAGATCGCAGCGGCAAGCCAGCCCTTGCGGTAAGCGGGCATTTCAGCCTCCCCGGTACGCGGAGAGCGTAGCGCCGTCGCTGCCGAAACGCCAACATCGGACGAAGGCGGGCCCGCGGCCCGGCTTCAGGAGGAACGGGGAGGGGGCCATGATCACCTGGATCGTACTGGCAGTCGCAGCCGTCGTCGTCATTCTCGGCATCGTCCTCTATAACCGGCTGGTGCGTACGCAGCAGATGGCCAACGAGGGCTGGAGCGGCATCGACGTTCAGCTCAAGCGCCGTGCCGACCTCGTTCCCAATCTCGTCACGACCGTGCAGGGCTATGCGACGCACGAGCGGACGCTATTCGACGAGGTCGCCCGGCTGCGGACCGAAGCGGGCCGGATCCGCGAGGATGACGTGAAGGCCCGCGCCAAGGCCGAGAGCCAGCTCTCGACGGCGGTGGGCCGCCTCATCGCTCTCGCCGAATCCTATCCCGATCTGAAGGCGAGCGAGAATTTCGGCAAGCTGCAGGCGGAACTCGCCAAGGTCGAGGACGAGCTGCAGATGGCCCGGCGCTACTACAACGGCGCGGCGCGGAACCTGAACATCATGGTCGAATCGTTCCCGAGCAATTTCATCGCCCAGCTCTTCGGCTTCCGGCTCCGCGACTATTTCGAGATCGATACGGCCGACCGCGCCGTGCCGCAGGTCGCTTTTCCGGGCTGATGCGATGACGTTCCTCGTCCGCCTCGCGTTCGCCGTCCTGCTCCTCGCTGGCCTCGCGGCGCCGGGGATGGCGGCCGAACAGATCCTCTCGTTCGACGCCCGGATCGTGGTGAAGAGCGACGGCGTGCTCGACGTCACCGAGACCATCAAGGTCAATGCCGAGGGTGCCGAGATCCGCCGCGGTATCTATCGCGACTTCCCGCTGACCTTCGAGGACGACGACGGCGGGATCCACCGCGTTTCGTTCGATGTGGTCTCGGTGATGCGCGACGGGCGCCCCGAGCCCTATCACACCAACGCCAATAGCGAGGGCATCCGCATCTACATGGGCGACGCGGACACCTACCTGTCGCCCGGCACCTACACCTACACGCTGCGCTACACGACCGGCCGCCAGATCCGCTTCCTGCCCACCCATACGGAGCTGTTCTGGAACGTGACCGGCAGCGACTGGGCGTTCCCGACCCTCGCGACGACGGCGCGTTTCGTCCTGCCCGAGGGGGCGGCGCCGGTGCGGTGGACGGCCTATACCGGCTATTTCGGAGAGCGCGGGCAGGAATACGAGGGCCGCATCCTCGGCGACAATACGCTCGAGGTGACCGCCACCGGGACGCTCGCGCCACGCCAGGGGTTGTCGGTGGCGCTCGAGATTCCCGCCGGCCTGGTCGCGCCGCCGACCGGCAGCCAGGCCTTCTGGTACTGGCTGTCGGACAACCGGCGCTTCGCCATCGCCCTTCTCGGCTTCCTCGGCGTGCTGGGCTTCTACGCGGTGTCGTGGAACGCGGTCGGCCGCGACCTGCCGCGGGGCACCATCATCCCGCTCTACTATCCGCCCGAGGGAATCTCGCCGGGGCTGGCGGGCTACATCGACAACTGGGGCTGGAGCGAGGGCGGCTGGCGGAACTTCACCGCGGCGACCGTCTCGCTCGCCACCAAAGGACTGATCGTCTTCGACGATTCCGGCAAGGACATCGTGCTGACGCTGACCGACGAGCCGGAACCGACCGGTGCCGAGCGGCTGCCGTCCGGGGAGCAGGTCATCTACGACTGGGTGAAGCGGCGCGACGGCCGGCTGGTGATCAACAAGATCAACGGTCCGAGCCTCGCCAGCACCTTCGCGAGCTTCAAGAGCCGGATCGAGACGGAGAACCGCGACAAATTCTTCAAGCGAAACCTCGGCTATTTCATCGTCGGGGTGATACTCACGGCGATTGCCTTCGCCGCGGTCCTGTTCTTCGGCGGGCTGTCCGAGGGCGAGATCCTGATGCTGGTCTTCTGCGGCGTCATCGGCTTCATCCTGGGCGTGTTCATCGTGCCGCTGGTGCGCCTCCTCTTTTCGGGACGGGAAGGCCGGTCGATCATCCTGATCGCGCTCCAGATCGCCATCGCCGGCTACATCCTGGTCAGCTTCGTCTCGGTCTTCTCGTCGGGACTGCCGTCGCTGCCGACCGACTTCACCCGGTCGGCGTTCTGGGCCTTCATCAACAACAGCTTCCCGTTCGTGCTGGTCGCCGGCTTCGCGCTGCTCAACGGGTTGTTCCTCTACCTGCTCCGTGCGCCGACCGCGGCGGGGCGGCCGGTGATGGACCAGATCGACGGGCTGGAGCTCTATATCCGCACCGCCGAGACCAACCGCATGAACCTCGCCGGCGCGCCGGACCTCACCGCCCCGCATTTCGAGCGGCTGCTGCCTTACGCGATCGCGCTCAACGCCGAGAAGCCATGGTCGGAGGCGTTCCAGTCTGCCTTCGCCCGCGCGAATCCGAACGAGAGCTTCGAGCGCGGCTACCGGCCCGCGTGGCACGGCAGCCGGGGCTGGAGCGGCTCGAGCTTCGGCAGTTCGATGGCGTCGGCGGTGAGCGCCGCAGCCGGCTCGTTCCAGAGTTCCGTGCCGGCGCCGAAATCGTCCTCGTCGGGTTTCTCCGGCGGTGGTGGCGGCTCGGGCGGCGGTGGTGGCGGCGGCGGAGGCGGGGGCTGGTAGGGCCTCCTATCCCGGCGCGTCCCCGGGGGCGAGATAGGCGGCGATGTCGTTGAACAGCTCGGTGCTCGCATTGCCGTGGTAGTCGCCGGTCTTCTCGTTGAAGCCCGCCTCGGAGAAAGTGACGGCCACCGCGACGGCGATCTTCTTCGACGGCAGGTAGCCTTCGGTCGCGGCGTAGCCGCCGAACAGCGGCGATTGCAGGATCCAGTCGCCGGAGAGGAACACGCCGAGGCCGTAGTGGCGCGCATGATCCATGGTGAAGCAGCTCGGGCAGCCTTCCAGCGGCTTGCCGAAGCCGACCAGCGACGGCCCGGTCATCTCCTCATAGGATTCCGGCGAGAGCAGCGCGCCGGTGCCGACGGCGATCGCGGT
>JBIQKL010000064.1:0-22117 GCA_044506555.1 Hyphomicrobiales bacterium
TCGTCCACCTTCTTGAGCAGCGCCGGGTTGAAGGCGAGCTCGGGGATCGAAACCTCGGCGGTCTCCTTCTGCGGCTCCTCGAAGTTGACGAAGATCGACAGCTGGTCCTGGAGGATGCGCGCCGCGTAGGCCACCGCATCGTCGGCCCGCACCGAGCCGTCGGTCTCCACGGTCAGCGTCAGCTTGTCGTAGTCGAGCACCTGCCCCTCGCGGGTGTTCTCGACCCGGTAGGACACCTTCTTGACCGGCGAGTAGAGGCTGTCGACCGGGATCAGCCCGATCGGCGCATCCTCCGGCCGGTTGCGGTCGGCCGGGACATAGCCCTTGCCGGCATCGACGGTGAATTCCATGCGGATCTCGGTGCCCTCGTCGAGCGTGCAGAGCACGTGCTCGGGGTTGAGGATTTCGATATCGGATACGGTCTGGATGTCGCCGGCGGTGACGACGCCCGGGCCCTGCTTGCGGACGACCATCCGCTTCGGCCCGTCGCCCTGCATCCGGATGGCGATCTCCTTGATGTTGAGGATGATGTCGGTGACATCCTCGCGCACGCCTCCGATCGAGGAGAACTCGTGCAGCACGCCATCGATCTGCACCGCCTTCACGGCCGCGCCCTGGAGGGAGGAGAGCAGCACACGCCGGAGCGCGTTGCCGAGCGTCAGGCCGAAGCCACGCTCCAGCGGCTCGGCGACGATGGTGGCGAAACGCTTGGAGTTCTGACCGGACCCGGTCGAGATCTCGAGCTTGGTCGGCTTGATCAGCTCTTGCCAGTTCTTTTGGATCACGAGCTTCATCCTTTCAGTCGTTTGCCGGCCCCGAGGCAAGGGCGGCGCGACGCGGCCCCGAGGGCCGCAAATGGCAGATCATGTCATGCCGCCCGCGCCGTCACGGGCGCGGGGGAACGCCCGTCAGACGCGGCGACGCTTGCGCGGCCGGCAGCCGTTATGGGCGATCGGCGTCACGTCGCGAATCGAGGTGATCGTGAAGCCTCCGGATTGCAGCGCGCGGAGCGCCGACTCACGGCCGGAACCCGGACCCGACACCTCGACCTCGAGCGTGCGAACACCGTGCTCGGCGGCCTTCTTGCCGGCGTCCTCGGCCGCCATCTGTGCGGCATAGGGCGTCGACTTCCGCGAGCCCTTGAACCCCATCAGCCCAGCCGAGGACCAGGAGATCGCATTCCCCTGCGCGTCGGTGATGGTGATCATGGTGTTGTTGAAGCTTGAGTTCACGTGCGCCACGCCGGAGGTGATGTTCTTGCGCTCGCGGCGGCGCACGCGGGTTGCGTCTTTGGCCATCTGTCGTCCTTCTGGGCGAGTAGCGAAGTAGCGAGTAGCGAATAGCGAATAGAAAAACCTCTATTGCCCGTCCGCGACGCTCTCCGCTCCGCTCTTTCCTCTACTCGCTATTCGCTACTTCGCTATTTGCTGTCGACTTACTTCTTCTTGCCGGCGATCGGCTTCGCGGGCCCCTTGCGGGTACGCGCGTTGGTGTGCGTCCGCTGGCCGCGGACCGGCAAGCCACGCCGGTGGCGGAGCCCGCGATAGCAGCCGAGGTCCATCAGCCGCTTGATGTTCATCGCCACCTCGCGGCGGAGGTCGCCCTCGACCAGGTAATCACGGTCGATGGCCTCGCGGATCTGCAGCACCTCGGCGTCGGAGAGCTCGTTCACCCGGCGCTGGTCCGGGATGCTCACCTTCGCCATGATCTCCTTGGCCTTCGACGGGCCGATGCCATGGATATATTGCAGCGCAACGATGACGCGCTTGTTGGACGGGATGTTGACGCCTGCGATACGGGCCAAGGCCGCTTCTCCTTCTGCCGGCCGTTCGCACGGCCGAAATGTTCTTATCCGTTAGAGATTTCCGGACAACGCAAACAGCGGCCCCGGTTCTCCATTCCTGGTTCACCGGCACCGCGCATCCCGACGATGCAGAATTCGTGCCGGTAAATATACATTCAACCGTCGTCCGTCAACTCCTAGCCGTCTTCAGGCCTCGGTCCCGGCCCTCAGGCGCTGGTCTATCCGCGACGCCACCTCTTCGACGGTACCCATGCCGTTGACCTGCTTCAGCTTGCCGTGCCGGCGGTAGAAATCGGCCACCGGCGCGGTCTGGGCGCGGTACACATCGAGACGCTTGGCGACGGTCGCCTCGGTATCGTCTGCCCGCGCCCCGCCGGTTTCCCGGGCGCGCCCGAGGATGCGGTCGCGGAGAATCCCGTGGTCGACGACGAGCTCGACGATCCCGTCGAGCTCGAGCCCGCGCTCCTCGAGCAGCCGGTCCAGCGCCCCCGCCTGGTCGACCGTGCGCGGAAAGCCGTCGAGGATGAAGCCCTTCGCCGTGTCGGGCTGCGTCAGCCTGTCGGCGATGATCTCGATCATCACGTCGTCCGGCACCAGGTCGCCCCGGTCCATGATCTCCTTGGCCCGCCGGCCGACCGAAGTGCCTGCCGCTGCCGCCGCGCGCAGCATGTCGCCGGTCGAGAGCTGCACGATGCCGTGCTTTTCGACCAGCCGCTGTGCCTGGGTTCCCTTGCCCGCGCCGGGAGGCCCAAGCAGAACCAGCCTCATCGTGTCTTCCCCCTCAGCTTGGCCTTCTTGACGAGGCCCTCGTACTGGTGCGCGAGGAGATGCCCCTGCACCTGCGAGACCGTGTCCATCGTCACGCTCACCACGATCAGGAGCGAGGTGCCGCCGAAATAAAAGGGCACGCCCGTGTAGCTGATCAGAATCTCGGGCAGGAGACAGACGGCGACCAGGTAGATCGCGCCGGTGACCGTGATCCGGGTGAGAACGTAGTCGATGTACTCGGCGGTCCTTGCGCCGGGACGAATGCCCGGGATGAAGCCGCCGTGCTTCTTGAGGTTGTCGGCCGTATCGGTCGGATTGAAGACGACCGCCGTGTAGAAGAACGCGAAGAACGCAATCAGCGCCGCATAGAGCAGCAGATAGAGCGGCTGGCCGTGCCCGACCATCGCGGTGATCGTGTTGAGCCACGAGGGCCCACCCGTGCCCGAGAAGTTCGCCAGCGTCACCGGCAGGAGCAGCAGCGACGAGGCGAAGATCGGCGGAATCACGCCCGAGGTGTTAAGCTTCAGCGGCAGGTGCGAGGACTCGCCCTGGAACATCCGGTTGCCGACCTGGCGCTTCGGATACTGGATCAGCAGGCGCCGCTGGGCGCGCTCGACGAAGACGATGATCGCGATGACGGCGACCGCCATCACGGCGATGAACAGGATCAGCGCGGTCGACAGCGCACCCTCGCGGCCGAGCTCGAGGGTCCCGATCAGTGCGTGCGGCAGGTTGGCGACGATGCCGGCGAAGATGATCAGCGAGATGCCGTTGCCGATGCCGCGGCTGGTGATCTGCTCGCCGAGCCACATCAGGAACATGGTGCCGCCGGTCAGCGTCACCACCGCCGTGAGGCGGAAGAACATGCCGGGATCGGTGACGACGTTGGCCGCCCCCTCGAGGCCGACGGCGATGCCGTAGGCCTGCAGCACCGCCAGGAGCACGGTGCCGTAGCGGGTATATTGGTTGATGACCTTCCGGCCCTGCTCGCCTTCCTTCTTGAGGGCCTCGAGCGAGGGCACGATCGACGTCATCAGCTGCATGATGATCGACGCCGAGATGTACGGCATGATGCCGAGCGCGAAGATCGCCATGCGGCCGACGGCTCCGCCGGCGAACATGTTGAACATGCCGATCAGGCCGCTCGACTGCGAATTGAACGCCTGGGCGAGCGCCTCGGGATTGATCCCGGGCAGCGGAATATAGGTGCCGAGCCGATAGACGATCAGGGCGCCGAGCGTGAACAGAATCCGCTTCTTCAGCGCCTCTGCCTTGGCAAAAGCGCCGAGATTGAGATTGGCCGCGAGTTGTTCAGCCGCCGATGCCATCGGACAGTTCCCTCCGGCCTACTCGGCCTTCTCGGCTCCCGCCGGCTTCCGCACCGCAACCGAACCGCCGGCCTGCTCGACCGCAGCGATCGCGGCTTTGGAGCCGCCGGCGATGTCGAACTTCACCGCCGTCTTCAGTTCGCCGTTCGCCAGCAGACGCACGCCATCCTTCTCCCGCCGGATCACGCCCGCCGCCTTGAGCGCCGCGGCATCGACCGTCGCACCCGCATCGAGCCGGCCGGCGTCGATCGCCTCCTGGATCCGGCCGAGGCCGACCTCGTTGAAATCCTTGGCGAAGATGTTGGTGAAGCCGCGCTTCGGCAGGCGCCGGTGGAGCGGCATCTGGCCGCCCTCGAAGCCCTTCACGGCAACGCCGGCGCGGGACTTCTGACCCTTGACGCCGCGCCCGGCGGTCTTGCCCTTGCCGGAGCCGATGCCCCGGCCCACGCGCATGCGATCCTTGCGGGCTCCGGGATTGTCGGCGATCTCGTTGAGCTTCATCGGTCTACTTCCCTTCCTCGACCACGCGGACGAGGTGGCTGACCTTGGCGATCATGCCCCGCACGGCCGGCGTGTCCGGCAGCGTGCGCCGGCGGCGAATCTTGTTGAGGCCCAGGCCGATCAGCGTCTGGCGCTGCACGGCCGGGCGGCGGATCGGGCTGCCGACCTGCTCAACGGTGATGGTCTTCTCGGCCATGATCGTTCGTCCCTCTCGGTCAGGCCTCGACGGCCGCGTCGGCGTCGATGTCGCGGCGCCGCGCCTGCAGCGTCGACACCTTGATGCCGCGCCGCGCGGCGACGCCCCGCGGGCTGTCCTCGTGCTTCAGCGCGTCGAAGGTCGCCCGCACCATGTTGTACGGGTTGGACGAGCCGAACGACTTCGCCACCACGTCCTGGACGCCGAGCGTCTCGAACACCGCACGCATCGGGCCGCCGGCGATGATGCCGGTGCCGGCCGGCGCCGCGCGGCAGATCACCTTGCCGGCGCCGTGACGGCCCTGCACGTCGTGGTGCAGCGTGCGACCCTCGCGGAGCGGCACGCGGACCAGCGAGCGCTTCGCCGCCTCCGTCGCCTTCCGGATCGCCTCGGGCACCTCGCGGGCCTTGCCGTGGCCGAAGCCGACGCGGCCCTTCTGGTCGCCCACCACGACGAGCGCCGCGAAGCCGAAGCGCCGGCCGCCTTTCACCACCTTGGCGACGCGATTGATGTGGACGAGCTTGTCGACGAATTCGCTGTCGCGCTCTTCCCGATCGCGTTCCCGGCTGCGTTCGCGCTCTCTTGCCATGCTACCGTTTTCCGTTTGCCCGATATCGTTGCCTTGTGACGGCGGTTCAAGCCGTCACTTAGAAATTCAGTCCGCCCTCGCGAGCGCCGTCGGCCAGCGCCTTGACGCGGCCATGGAACAGATAGGGTCCGCGGTCGAAGACCACATCGACCACGCCCGCCGCCGCGGCACGTGCCGCGACCAGCTTGCCGACCTCGGCCGCCGCGTCCTTGTCGGCGCCGGTCTTGAGCTTCGCCTTGAGGTCCTTGTCCAGGGAGGACGCTGCGGCAAGGGTCTTGCCCGCAACGTCGTCGATGACCTGGGCGTAGATGTGCTTCGAGGAGCGGAAGACGCTCAAGCGCTTCCGGCCGTTCGCGGCCGCCTTGATCCGGCGCCGGACGCTGCCGACGCGCCGCTCGGTGGTGTTCTTGGCCATGGCGCTTACTTCTTCTTGCCTTCCTTGCGGTGGATCGTCTCGTCCGAGTACTTGATCCCCTTGCCCTTGTACGGTTCCGGCCGGCGGAAGTCGCGGATCTCGGCCGCTACCTGCCCGACCTGCTGGCGGTTGGCCCCGGCGACGACGATCTCGGTCGGCCTCGGCGTCGTGATCGTGATCCCGTCGGGGATCGGATACGCGACATCGTGGCTGTAGCCGAGGTTGAGCTGGAGGCTCGCGCCCTGCACTGCGGCACGGTAGCCGACGCCGGATATCTCGAGGCGCCGCTCGAAGCCCTTGGTCACCCCCTCAAGGAGGTTGGAGACCATGGTCCGCGACATGCCCCAGGCCGACCGCGCCTCCTTCGACTCGTCGCGCGGCTTCACCGAGATCTCGCCGTCATCCATCGTGATCGCGACGTTCTCGGTGGCGACGAAGGACAATTCGCCCTTCGGCCCCTTCACGGCGACCTTCTGCCCGTCGATCGTGGCGGTGACCCCGTTCGGGACCGGCACCGCCTTCTTGCCAATTCGCGACATGACCTGAGACTTTCCCGTTCTGCGCTGCGGGGCCTAGAACACCCGGCAGAGCACCTCGCCGCCGACATTCTGGTCGCGGGCGTCGCTGTCCGACATCACGCCCTTCGGCGTGGAGAGGATCGACACCCCGAGGCCATTGCTGACCCGCGGTATGTTCTTCACCGATGCATAGACCCGCCGGCCCGGGCGCGACACGCGCTCGATCTCGCGGATCACCGGCTCGCCGTCGTAGTACTTCAGCTCGATCTCGAGCTCGGCCTTGCCGTTCTCGTCGACCTGCGCATAGCCGCGGATATAGCCCTCGGCCTGCAGCACGTCGAGCACGCGCTCGCGCAGCCGCGAGCCCGGCGTCGTGACCTTCGACTTCTTCCGCATCTGGGCGTTGCGGATGCGTGTCAGCATGTCGCCCAGCGGATCGGACATCGTCATGCGTGTCGCTCCTTACCAGCTCGACTTGATCAGGCCGGGGATCATGCCGGCCGAGCCGAGTTCGCGCAGTGCAATGCGCGACAGCTTGAGTTTGCGATAATAGGCCCGCGGCCGCCCGGTGACCTCGCACCGGTTGCGGATGCGCACCTTCGAGGAGTTCCGCGGCAGGTCGGCGAGCTTCAGCTGCGCCTGGAACCGCTCCTCCATGGAGAGGCTCTCGTCGTTCGCCACCTTCTTCAGTTCGGCTCGACGCTCCGCGAAGCGCGCGACCATCTTGCGGCGCTTCTTGTCGCGGTAGATTGCACTGGTCTTGGCCATCGTGCCTGTCCTTACTGCCGGAACGGGAAGTTGAACGCCTTCAGCAACGCCCGCGCCTCGTCGTCGGTCTTGGCGGTCGTGCAGACGATGACGTCCATCCCCCAGATCTGGTCGACCTGGTCGTAGTTGATCTCGGGGAAAATGATGTGCTCCTTGATCCCCATGGCGAAATTGCCGCGCCCGTCGAAGCTCTTCGGGTTCAGCCCGCGGAAGTCGCGGACGCGCGGCAGCGCGACGTTCACCAGCCGGTCGAGGAACTCGTACATGCGCTGCTGGCGGAGCGTCACCTTGCCGCCGATCGGCATGCCCTCGCGGAGCTTGTAGGTCGCGATCGACTTCCGCGAACGCGCGACCGCCGGCTTCTGGCCGGCGATCTTGGCGAGATCGCCGAGCGCCGACTGGATCTTCTTCGAATCCGCGACCGCCTCGCCGATGCCCATGTTGAGCACGATCTTGTCGATCTTCGGCACCTCGAGGGCGTTCTTGTAGCCGAACTCCTCGCGGAGCGCGGGGGCGATCGTCTCGCGGTACTGGGTCTTGAGCCGCGGCTCGTACCGTGCCTCAGCCATCGATGACTTCTCCGGTGCGCTTCGCGACCCGCTGCTTGCTGCCGTCGTTGTTGACGCGGAAGGCGACCTTGGTCGGCTTCCCGTCGCTCGGCGCGGCGATCGCGATGTTCGAAAGGTGGATCGGCATTTCCTTGGCGATGATGCCGCCCTGCTCGCGGGCCGTCTGGCGCTGGTGCCGGCGGGCGACGTTGACGCCGCGCACGACCGCACGGTCCTCGCTCGGCAGCACGCGGATCACCTCGCCGGTCCGGCCCTTGTCCTTGCCGGCGACGACGATGACGCGGTCGCCCTTCCTGATGCGCGCGGCCATTTAGAGAACCTCCGGCGCGAGCGAGATGATCTTCATGTGGTTCTTGGCGCGGAGCTCGCGCGGCACCGGTCCGAAGATGCGGGTGCCGACCGGCTCCTGCTGGTTGTTGATCAGCACCGCGGCGTTCCGGTCGAAGCGGATGACGCTGCCGTCGGCGCGGCGGATGTCCTTCGAGGTGCGCACGACGACCGCCTTCATGACGTCGCCCTTCTTGACGCGGCCGCGCGGGATCGCCTCCTTGACGGAGACGACGATCACGTCGCCGACCGAAGCGTACTTGCGCTTCGAGCCGCCCAGCACCTTGATGCACATAACGCGACGGGCGCCGGAATTGTCGGCGACGTCGAGGTTCGTCTGCATCTGAATCATGACTTCAACTCCGGCGACGCGCGCCGTCCCCTATTCCGCGGCCTTGGTCGCGCCCTCGAGCACGACCCAGCGCTTGTTCTTGGAGATCGGCGCGCTCTCCTCGATGGAGACCACGTCGCCGACCTTGCATTTGTTCTCCGCGTCGTGCGCGTGATACTTCTTCGAGCGCCGCACGGTCTTCTTCAGCAGCGGATGCGTGAAACGCCGCTCGACCCGGACCACGATCGTCTTGTCGTTCTTGTCGCTGACGACGGTGCCTTGCAGGACACGCTTCGGCATGGCTTCGACTAGTCCTTCTTGCTGGCGCGCTTCTGCACGCCGATCGTCATCAGCCGCGCAATGTCGCGCCGCACCTGGCGGACGCGCGCGGTGTTGTTGAGCTGGCCGGTCGCCCGCTGGAAGCGCAGGTTGAACTGCTCCTTCTTGAGCCGGACGATCTCGTCGCCGATCTGGTCTTCCGTCATCTGACGGACGTCTTGCGCCTTCATGATCCGTAATCCTAGTCGGCGATGCGCTGCACGACGCGCGTGCGCACCGGGAGCTTGGCCGCGCCGAGACGGAGCGCCTCCTTGGCGAGCTCCGGCGCGACGCCGTCGATCTCGAACATGATCCGGCCGGGCTTGACCCGGACCACCCAGAGTTCCGGGGAGCCCTTGCCCTTGCCCATCCGGACCTCGGTCGGCTTCTTCGACACCGGGACGTCCGGGAAGATGCGGATCCAGAGCCGGCCGGCACGCTTCATGTGGCGCGTGATCGCCCGGCGGGCCGCCTCGATCTGGCGCGCGGTGACGCGCTCCGGCTCGAGCGACTTCAGCCCGTAGGAGCCGAAGGTCAGCGTGGCGCCCGAGGTCGCCTTGCCGTGGATGCGGCCCTTGAACTGCTTGCGGTACTTGGTGCGGACTGGCTGCAGCATTGTCTCGTCTCGCTGGCGTTACGCCGCGGCCTCGCGACGGCGGCCGCCGGTGGGCTCGCCGCCCTCGACCTGGCGACGCTCGGAGGCCATGGGATCGTGCTCCATGATCTCGCCCTTGAAGATCCAGACCTTGACGCCGCACGTCCCGTAGGCCGTGTTCGCGGTCGCCTGGCCGAAATCGACGTCGGCGCGGAGCGTGTGGAGCGGGACCCGGCCCTCGCGATACCACTCGGAGCGGGCGATCTCCGCGCCGCCGAGACGGCCGCCGCAGGAGATCCTGATCCCCTCGGCGCCGAGCCGCATGGCCGACTGCACCGCCCGCTTCATCGCCCGGCGGAACGCCACGCGGCGCTCGAGCTGCTGGGCGATCGACTGGGCGACCAGGGTGGCGTCGATCTCGGGCTTCCTAACCTCGACGATGTTGATGTGGACCTCCGAGTCGGTCAGCTTCGCGATCTTCTTGCGGAGCTTCTCGATGTCGGCGCCCTTCCGGCCGATCACGATGCCCGGACGGGCCGAGTGGATGGTCACCCGGCACTTCTTGTGCGGACGCTCGATGACGATCTTCGACACCGCCGCCTGCTTGAGGTCCTCCATCAGGACCTTGCGGATCGCCATGTCCTCGTGGAGCAGCTGGCCGTACTCGCCCTTGTTGGCGAACCAGCGCGAGTCCCAGGTGCGGTTGATGCCGAGCCGCAGCCCGACCGGATTGACTTTCTGACCCATCAGGCAGACTCCCCGGCTTCACGAACGACGATGGTCAGGTTCGAGAAGCGCTTCCGGATGCGCCCGACACGGCCGCGGCCACGCGGCGTCCACCGTTTCATCATCAGTGCGGAACCGACATAGGCCTCCGCGACGACGAGCGAGTCGACATCGAGCTGGTGGTTGTTCTCTGCGTTGGCGATCGCCGACTCGAGCGTCTTCTTGACCGGTCCGGCGATCCGCTTCCGGCTGAAGGTCAGGTCGGCGAGCGCCGTCGAGACCTTCTTGCCGCGGATCATGCCGGCGACCAGATTGAGCTTCTGCGAGGAGATGCGCACCATGCGCAACACCGCCTTCGCCTCGTTGTCGTCGAGCACCCGCTCGCGTTTCGCCTTGCCCATGACGTTACGACCTCTTGGCCTTCTTGTCGGCGGTGTGGCCGTGATAGGTCCGGGTCGGCGCGAACTCGCCGAACTTGTGACCGACCATGTCCTCGCTCACCGACACCGGCACGTGCTTGTTGCCGTTGTGGACGCCGAACGTCAGCCCCACGAACTGCGGCAGGATCGTCGAGCGACGGCTCCAGATCTTGATGACCTCGTTACGGCCACCGGCGCGTGCCTTGTCCGCCTTCTTCAACAGAAAGCCGTCGACGAACGGGCCTTTCCAAACTGAACGAGCCACTTTGCTAGCCTCTTCGCTTAAGCCTTCTTGCGCGCATGGCGGCTGCGCGCGATGAACTTGTCGGTGCGCTTGTTGTTGCGCGTCCGGTTGCCCTTGGTCGGCTTGCCCCACGGGGTGACCGGATGACGGCCGCCCGAGGTACGGCCCTCGCCGCCGCCGAGCGGATGGTCGACCGGGTTCATGGCGACGCCGCGAACCCCCGGCTTCCGGCCGAGCCAGCGGTTCCGCCCCGCCTTGCCGATGTTGATGTTGCCGTGGTCGGGGTTCGACACCGCGCCCACCGTGGCGAAGCAGTTCTGGTTCACCAGCCGCTGCTCGCCCGAATTCAGGCGGAGGATGGCGTAGCCCTGGTCGCGGCCGACATACTGGGCATAGGTGCCGGCCGAGCGGGCGATCTTGCCGCCGGCGCCGAGCTTCATCTCGATGTTGTGGACGATGGTGCCCACCGGCATCGCCGCAAGCGGCATGGCGTTGCCCGGCTTCACGTCGGCATGCATCGAGGCGACCACCGTGTCGCCCACCGCGAGACGCTGCGGCGCGAGGATATAGGCGAGCTCACCGTCCTCGTAGCGGATCAGCGCGATGAACGCCGTCCGGTTCGGGTCGTATTCGAGCCGCTCGACGGTCGCCGGCACGTCGAGCTTGCGACGCTTGAAATCGACGATGCGGTAGGCCTGCTTGTGGCCGCCGCCCCGCCACCGGACCGTGATCCGGCCGTGGTTGTTGCGCCCGCCGGTCGAGTGCTTGCCCTCGACCAGGCCCTTGACCGGCTTGCCCTTGTAGAGCTCGGAACGGTCGACCAGGACCAGCTGGCGCTGGCTCGGGGTGGTCGGCTTGAATGTCTTGAGTGCCATCGGAAACGCCTCAGAGCCCCGTCGTCACGTCGATCGAGAAACCCTCTTCGAGGGTGACGATGGCGCGCTTGCTGTCGCCGGTGCGGCCCTTGATGCCGCGGAAACGGCGCACCTTGCCTTTGCGGACGAGCGTGTTCACGGTCTTCACCTTGACCTTGAACAGCGCCTCGATCGCCGCCTTGATGTCCGCCTTCTTCGCATCCGGCGCGACCTTGAAGACGACCTTGTTGTGCTCCGTCAGCGCGGTCGACCGTTCGGTGATGACCGGGCTGCGGATCACGTCGTAGTGCGCATACGCGTTCATTTGAACCGTTCCGTCAGAGCCTCGACCGCGGCCCGGGTCAGGACCAGCGTGTCACGGCGGAGGATGTCGTAGACGTTGATCCCCTGCACCGGCAGCACGTCGATGCCCGGGATGTTGCGCGCGGCGAGGCGGAAATTGTCCTCGATCGCGGCACCGTCGATGATCAGCGCGTTCTGGAGGCCGAGGCCCTTGAAGCGCTCGGCGAGCGCCTTGGTCTTCGGCTCCGTGGCGACCGCCTCGGAGAGCACGATCAGCTTCTCGCCCTTGGCCTTGCCCGAGAGGGCGTGCTTCAGCGCGAGCTGGCGCACCTTCTTCGGCAGGTCGTGGGCATGACTGCGCACCACCGGGCCGAACGCCTTGCCGCCGCCGCGGAACTGCGGCGCCGCCTTGTTGCCGTGGCGCGCCTGGCCGGTGCCCTTCTGCTTGTACGCCTTCTTGCTCGTCATGCGGATCTCGCCGCGAGTCTTGGTCTTGTGCGTACCGGCCTGGCGCCTGGCGAGCTGCCAGCGCACCATGCGCTGCAGGATGTCGGCCCGCGGATCGAGACCGAAGATCTCGTCCGGCAGGGTGATCGGGTCGGCCGAGCCGCCGTCGAGCGTGGTGACCTTGACGTCCATGTTACTCGGCCTCCTTCGCCTCGGCCGGCGCCGCGGGCGCGGCATCGCCGTTCTTGCGGAAGCCGCCCGGCATCGGCGCGCCCTCGGGAAGCGGCCGCTTCATCGCATCGCGGACCAGGATCCAGCCGCCCTTGGCGCCGGGCACCGCGCCCTCGACCATGATCAGGCCGCGATCCGCGTCCGTCTTCACGATCTTGAGGTTCTGCGTGGTGACGCGAAGATCGCCCATGTGGCCGGCCATCTTCTTGCCCTTGAACACCTTGCCCGGGTCCTGGCGCTGGCCGGTGGAACCGTGGGTGCGGTGGTTGAGCGAGTTGCCGTGGGTGGCGCGGCCGCCGGCGAAATTGTGCCGCTTCATCACGCCCTGGAAGCCCTTGCCGTGCGAGGTCCCGGTCACGTCGACGAACTGGCCCACCACGAAGTGGTCGGCGGTCAGCTCGGCGCCGACGTCGATCAGGTTCTCCGGGCTCACCCGGAACTCGACGAGCTTGCGCTTCGGCTCCACCGAGGCGGCAGCGAAGTAGCCGCGCATCGCCCGCGGCGTGTTCTTCACCTTGCGCAGGCCGGCGCCGAGTTGGACGGCAGTGTAGCCGTTCTTGTCCTCGGTACGCTGGCCGACGACCTGGCAGTTGTCGAGCCGCAGCACGGTGACCGGCACCTGCTCCCCGCCATCCGTGTAGATGCGGGTCATGCCGATCTTCTGTGCGATCACTCCGGAACGCATCGCTTCGCCCTTCCTAGAGCTTGATCTCGACGTCGACGCCGGCGGCGAGGTCGAGCTTCATCAGCGCATCGACCGTCTGCGGTGTCGGATCGACGATGTCGAGGAGCCGCTTGTGCGTCCGCATCTCGAACTGCTCGCGGCTCTTCTTGTCGATATGCGGGGACCGGTTCACCGTGAACTTCTCGATCCGCGTCGGCAGCGGCACCGGGCCGCGCACGCGCGCGCCCGTCCGTTTGGCGGTGTTGACGATCTCGCGGGTCGACGCATCGAGGATGCGATGGTCGAACGCCTTGAGCCGGATGCGGATGTTCTGGCCGTTCATGGTGTTCAGAGGACAGACTTCGGACGACAGACACGTGATGGCCGCATCTGCGATCGCTGGTTTCTGCCCTGCTCTCTCCTTTGTCTGTCCTCTGCGGTCTTCGCTTCGAGAAGAGCCCCGCCGAGGCGAGGCTCTCCCAGTGGATTACTTCAGGATCGACGAGACGACGCCCGAACCGACGGTGCGGCCGCCCTCGCGGATGGCGAAGCGAAGACGCTCCTCCATCGCGATCGGAACGATCAGCTCCACCTCGATGGCGACGTTGTCGCCCGGCATCACCATCTCGGTGCCCTCCGGCAGCTTCACCACGCCGGTCACGTCGGTCGTGCGGAAGTAGAACTGCGGGCGGTAGTTGGTGAAGAACGGGGTGTGGCGACCGCCCTCCTCCTTGGTGAGGATGTAAGCCTCGGCCTTGAAGTTGGTGTGCGGGGTCACCGAGCCCGGCTTGCACAGCACCTGGCCGCGCTCGACGCCTTCGCGGTCGATGCCGCGGAGCAGCGCGCCGATGTTGTCGCCGGCCTCGCCCTGGTCGAGAAGCTTCCGGAACATCTCGACGCCGGTGACGACCGTCTTCGAGGTCGGACGGATGCCGACGATCTCCACTTCCTCGCCGACCTTCACGACGCCGCGCTCGACGCGGCCGGTCACGACGGTGCCGCGGCCGGAGATCGAGAACACGTCCTCGATCGGCATCAGGAAGGGCTGGTCGACCGGGCGGGTCGGCTGCGGGATGTAGGAGTCGACCGCCTCCATCAGCTTCACCACCGCGTCGTGCCCGAGCTCCTTGTCGGAATCCTCGAGCGCGGCCAGCGCCGACCCGCGGATGACCGGAATGTCGTCGCCCGGGAACTCGTACTTGGAGAGCAGCTCGCGGACCTCGAGCTCGACCAGCTCGAGGAGCTCCGGATCGTCGACCATGTCGCACTTGTTCAGGAACACGACCAGCGCCGGCACGCCGACCTGACGCGCGAGCAGGATGTGCTCGCGGGTCTGCGGCATCGGGCCGTCGGCCGCCGACACGACCAGGATCGCGCCGTCCATCTGGGCGGCTCCGGTGATCATGTTCTTCACATAGTCGGCGTGGCCGGGGCAATCGACGTGCGCATAGTGGCGCGCCTCGGTCTCGTACTCGACATGCGAGGTGTTGATCGTGATGCCGCGCGCCTTCTCTTCCGGCGCGGCGTCGATCTGGTCATAGGCCTTGAAGGCCGCGCCGCCGCGCTCCGCGAGGACCTTGGTGATCGCAGCCGTCAGCGAGGTCTTGCCGTGATCGACGTGACCGATCGTGCCGATGTTGCAATGCGGCTTCGAACGGCTGAACTTCTCTTTGGCCATCGGGGCTCTCCGTCTGTCTTAACTTCAGTTTCTAGCCGGCGTACTTCGCCTGGATTTCCTCGGCCTCGGCGCGCGGCACCGGGGCGTAATGGTCGAAATGCATGGTGTACTGGGCCCGCCCCTGGCTCATCGAGCGGAGCTGGTTCACGTAGCCGAACATGTTGGCCAGAGGGACCATCGCATTCACGACCTGCGCATTGCCACGGGTGTCGGTACCGCTGATCTGGCCGCGCCGCGAGTTGATGTCGCCGATCACCGAACCGAGATACTCCTCGGGGGTGACCACCTCGACCTTCATGATCGGCTCGAGCAGCACCGGTCCGGCGAGCTTGAGCGCCTCGCGAAGTCCGGCCCGCGACGCGATCTCGAACGCCAGCGCCGACGAGTCCACGTCGTGATACTTGCCGTCGACCAGCGCCACCGCCACGTCGACCACCGGGAAGCCGATCAGCGGACCCGAGGTCATCACCGAATCGACGCCCTTCTCGACGCCGGGGATGTACTCCTTCGGGACCGCGCCGCCGACGATCTTCGATTCGAAGGTGTTGCCGACGCCCGCGCCGCTCGGTCCGACCTCGAGCTCCACCGCCGCAAACTGGCCCGAGCCGCCGGACTGCTTCTTGTGGGTGTAGGCGTGCCGCACCGGCCGGGTGATCGTCTCGCGATACGCCACCTGCGGCGCGCCGACGCTCACGTCCACCTTGTAGGTCCGCTTCAGGATGTCGACCTTGATGTCGAGGTGGAGCTCGCCCATCCCCTTGAGGATGGTCTGGCCGCTCTCCGCGTCGGTCGAGACGCGGAAGGACGGATCCTCCGCGGCAAGGCGCGACAGCGCCACGCCGAGCTTCTCCTGGTCGGCCTTGGTCTTGGGCTCCACCGCGATCTCGATGACGGGATCCGGGAACTCCATCTTCTCGAGGATCACCGCCTTCTGCGGATCGCAGAGCGTGTCGCCGGTCCGGGATTCCTTGAGGCCGGCAAGCGCGATGATGTCGCCCGCATAAGCCTCCTTGATGTCCTCGCGGCTGTTGGCATGCATGAGCAGCATGCGCCCGACCCGCTCCTTGCGGTCGCGCGGCGAGTTGAGGAGCTGCTGCCCGGCCTCGATCTTGCCCGAGTAGACGCGGCAGAACGTGAGAGAGCCGACGAAGGGGTCGTCCATGATCTTGAAGGCGAGCATGGAAAGCGGCTCGGCGTCGGACGACTGGCGCACGACTTCGTCGCCGGTCCTGACGTCGATGCCCTTGATCGGCGGCACGTCGACCGGCGACGGCAGGTAGTCCACCACCGCGTCGAGCAGCGTCTGCACGCCCTTGTTCTTGAACGCCGAGCCGGCAAGCACCGGAAAGAAGGCACCGGTGAGCACCGCCTTGCGGATCAGCTTCTTGAGCGCCGCCTCATCCGGCTCGTTGCCCTCGAAATACGCAGCCATGGCATCGTCGTCGAGCTCGACGGCGGCCTCGATCAGCTTGGCGCGATATTCCGCAGCCTTCTCCTGGAGATCGGCGGGGATCGGGATGTCGGTGTAGGTGGCACCGAGCGACTCGTCTTCCCACACGACCGCGGTCATGCGGACGAGATCGACAACGCCTTTGAAATCCGACTCGGAGCCGATCGGCAGCTGGATCGCGACCGGCTTGGCGCCGAGGCGGTTCACGATGTCGTCGAGACAGCGGTAGAAGTCCGCCCCGATCTTGTCCATCTTGTTGCAGAAGACGATCCGCGGAACCCGGTACTTGTCGCCTTGCCGCCAGACCGTCTCGGTCTGCGGCTCGACCCCCTGGTTGGAATCGAGCACGCATACCGCACCGTCGAGCACGCGGAGCGAACGCTCCACCTCGATGGTGAAGTCGACGTGGCCGGGAGTGTCGATGATGTTCAGGCGCTTCTCGTGCCAATAGGCGGTCGTCGCGGCCGACGTGATGGTGATGCCGCGCTCCTGCTCCTGCTCCATCCAGTCCATGGTGGCGGCACCCTCGTGGGTCTCGCCGATCTTGTGGTTCTTGCCGGTGTAATAGAGAATCCGCTCGGTCGTCGTGGTCTTCCCGGCATCGATGTGGGCCATGATGCCGAAGTTGCGGTAGTCCTCGATCTTGTGCGTGCGCGGCATCGGACTCTCCGGGATTACCAGCGGTAGTGCGAGAACGCGCGGTTGGCTTCGGCCATCCGGTGCGTGTCTTCGCGCTTCTTCACGGCGGTGCCGCGGTTGTTGGCGGCGTCGAGCAGCTCGCCCGACAGCTTCTCGACCATGGTCTTCTCGTTGCGGCCGCGGGCGGCGGAAAGCAGCCAGCGGATCGCCAGCGCCTGGCGGCGGTCCGTGCGGACCTCGACCGGCACCTGGTAGGTCGCACCGCCGACGCGCCGCGAGCGGACCTCGATGGCCGGCATCACGTTGTCGAGCGCCGAGCGGAAGATCCCGAGCGGGTCCTGCTTGGTCTTGGCCTCGATGATGTCGAACGCGCCGTAGACGATCTTCTCGGCGGTCGACTTCTTGCCCTCGTACATGACCGAGTTCATGAACTTGGTCACGACCTCGTTCTTGAACTTGGGGTCCGGGGTGATCTCACGCTTCTCGGCGCGGTGGCGGCGGGACATCTATGACCTGCTTCGCTTCTCTCGTTGTCTCAGACGAAAAAACGACCCGAAATCACTTGGGTCGCTTCGCACCATACTTGGACCGGCGCTGGCGGCGGTCCTTGACGCCCTGGGTGTCAAGCACGCCACGGATGATGTGGTATCGCACACCCGGAAGGTCTTTCACGCGACCGCCGCGGATCATCACCACCGAGTGCTCCTGGAGGTTATGGCCCTCGCCGGGGATGTAGCCGATGACCTCGAACTGGTTGGTCAGGCGGACCTTCGCGACCTTGCGGAGCGCCGAGTTCGGCTTCTTCGGGGTGGTCGTATAGACGCGCGTGCAGACACCGCGCTTCTGCGGGCTCTCCTGCATTGCCGGCACCTTGTTGCGCTTGACCGGCGCGCGGCGCGGCTTGCGAATGAGCTGGTTGATCGTCGGCATCGTCTACCTTCTGTGCGGCTTTCAGGCCACTAACGAATCCTGTCCAAACGACGCTGATGGCGCCTTGCCCGCGATCCTGCGGGGGCGCCTGAAAAACAGAGGACCACGGCGGCGAGGCCGCGATCATGCATCCTGTCGAACGTCGGTCGTTCCGTTCCGGCCAGCGTCTAGGTCTTCTTTTTCCGCGACGTGGCGCCGCTGGGATGGGAAAGACCTACCGCCTGCCCGAAAGCGCGCGGAACCTATGCTCTCCGACGATAAGCGTCAACCCCTGTCGCCGGAAAAACTTGGAACCGGGCATGTATTTTGCCCTCGGGAAAGAAACGGTCGCCGGGCCGGGCTTCGGCTTTGCTTTCCTGTCGCGCGTTCTACCCGATTCCGACGCCCTCGTACAACGTGCGCCATTTCGCCGGCGGCGCCAGCCGGCGGCGCCATTGTGGGAACAAGCCGGCTCCCCTAAACAGGGCGGCCTTCGCCGTCGAGGGCCGCAGAATCGGGAGACGACATGAGCGCCATCGAGCGCATGGATGCCGCCGGCCGCGCCGCCCTCGCCCTCCGGGCGCGGGTCGCGGTCTCGGTCGTCTTCTTCATCCTCGGGGTCGGACCGGGTCTCTGGGCCGTGCACATCCCGCTGGTGCAGGAGCGCCTCGGCATCAGCCCGGCGATCCTCGGCGTCGCGCTTCTGGTGATGGCGCTCGGCGCGGTCATCTCCATGCCGATCATGGGCTGGGCGGTCGGCCATGTCGGCTCGCGCCTGCCCACCGGCGTCGGCGCGCTCCTCTACATGGTGATGGCGCCGCTGCCGATCCTCGCCGACAGCGTCCCCCTGTTCTTCGTCGCCCTGTTCTTCTTCGGGCTCCTGATGGGCGGCCTCGACGTGGTCGGCAACGTCCAGGCGGCCGACGTGGAGACCCTCCGTGGCAAGGCGACCATGTCGTCGTTCCATGCCTTCTACTCGATCGGGGCGCTCGCCGGCGCCCTTGCCGGCGCCTTCGTCATCGCCCGCGGCTGGGGCGACGGGACCGGTGCGGCAGCGATCTGCGCGATGCTTTTCGTGCTCGGCGCCGTCGCCGTGCGCCACCTGCTGCCCAGCGACAAGCCCGAGGCGGGGCCGAAATTCGCGCTGCCGCCGCGCGCCGTGCTCGGCCTCGGCCTGATCGCCGGGCTGGTCTTCGCGATTGAGGGCGCGGTCACCGACTGGAGCGCGCTGTTCCTGACCGACGTCAAGGTCGCCACGCCGCAGACGGCCGCGTTCGGCTACGCCACCTATGCCTTCGCCATGGCCGGGCTCCGCCTCGTCGGTGACCCGATCGTGCAGCGCATCGGCGTGCGCCGGATCGTCATCGGCGGCGCTCTTCTCTGCGTTCTCGGCCTCGCCATCGCGCTTGCCGCACCGTGGCCGCTGGTCAGCGCCGTCGGCTTCGGCCTGGTCGGCCTCGGGGCGGCGAACATCGCACCGGTCTGCTTCTCCGCAGGTGCGCGTGTCCCCGGAGTTGCGCCGGGCATCGGCGTCTCGGCGGTCGCGACGATGGGCTATTCAGGCTTTCTCATCTTCCCGCCGATCCTCGGCTTTGCCGCCGACCTTCTCGGCCTCGCCGCCGCGATCGGCATCGTCCTCGTCATGTCGATGGCGATGGCGGTGCTCGGCGCCCGCCAGCGGTTCTGACCTCGAAGACCCGGCGGCTGGCGTCGGCCTCGCCATCCGCCTAGCATCGGACGGCCACGTCCACGAGAATTGCGGGCATGTCCGGCTCGACCATCGTCACCTATCCGCCGCTCGACACGCCCAAGGCCGTCGCGGCGGATGTGTGGGTGGTCGACGGTCCTGTGGTCCCGTTCGGGCTCGGCCCCTTCACCATGCCCTTCCCCACGCGGATGACGGTGATCCGGCTCGCCGGCCCGGCTCTCCTTGTGCACTCGCCGACGCAGCTCACGCCGGCGCTTCGCTCGGCCGTCGCCGAGCTGGGGCCGGTGCGCTGGATCGTCGGTCCGAACCGGATCCACTACGTGTCGATCCCGGAGTGGCATGCCGCCTTCCCGGACGCGGACGTCTATCTCGCGCCGCGGATCCGCGAACAGGCGGCGGGCCGCGCCGACCTCGACTTCCCGACGAAGGAGCTCGCCGCGGCGGCTGGCTATCCCTGGGATGCGGACATCACCACCCTGCCGGTCGCGGGCGCCTACATGACGGAGTTCGAGTTCTTCCACCGTCGCAGCCGGACCCTCGTCCTCACCGACCTCATCGAGAACTTCGAAGCGGGCAAGCTGCCGTCCTGGCCGCTCCGGCTCCTGGCTCGCCTCGGCGGCGTCGTCGATCCGCACGGCAGCATGCCGCGGGACATGCGTGCAAGCTTCCGCGGCAACCGCCGCGCGCTTCGCGCCGCGGTCGAGACGATGATCGCCTGGCAGCCGGAACGGATCATCCTGGCGCACGGGCGGTGGTACGAGAAGGACGGCGCCGCCGAGCTCCGGCGCGCCTTCGCCTGGCTGCTCGAATAGCCTCCATCGCTCTGCGCGCCATGAAGAAAGGGCCGCTCCGGGGAGCGGCCCTTTCGCATTTCCTGCCGTCCGTCGCCGCTATTCGGCGGCGCCGGTCAGCTCCGCCATCTCCGCGGCAGCTTCGCCCGAGAGGGCCGCGGCCCGCTTCCGCTCCTCGAGGATCAGTTCGTCGCGATGCGTGGCGACCTGACGGACACGGCCGATGGTGCCGCCGGTGCCCGCCGGGATGAGCCGGCCCACGATGATGTTCTCCTTGAGGCCCTCGAGCGGGTCGACCTTGCCCTGGACCGCCGCCTCCGTGAGGACGCGGGTGGTCTCCTGGAAGGACGCCGCCGAGAAGAACGAGCGGGTCTGCAGGCTCGCCTTGGTGATGCCGAGGAGCACCGGGACGCCGGATGCCGGCTTCTTGCGCTCCGCGACCAGCTGGTCGTTCAGGATGTCGAGGTCGAGCTGGTCGATCTGCTCGCCGGGGAACAGGTCGGCGTCGCCCGGCTCGGTGATCTCGACCTTCTGCAGCATCTGACGGACGATCACCTCGATGTGCTTGTCGTTGATCGTCACGCCCTGCAGCCGGTAGACGTCCTGGATCTCGTTGACGAGATACGCGGCGAGCGCCTCGATCCCCTTGATCGCCAGGATGTCGTGCGGGGCGGGATTGCCCTCGACGATGAAGTCGCCCTTCTCCACGGTGTCGCCGTCCTGGAGATGGAACGGCTTGCCCTTCGGGATCAGGTACTCGATCGCCTCGGCGCCCTCCTCGAGCGGCTCGAGGATGATGCGGCGCTTGTTCTTGTAGTCGCGCCCGAAGCGGATCGTGCCGTCGATCTCGGCGATGATGGCATGGTCCTTGGGACGACGGGCCTCGAACAGCTCCGCCACGCGCGGCAGACCGCCCGTGATGTCGCGGGTCTTGGCGCTCTCCATCGGGATGCGCGCCAGCACGTCGCCGGCCTTGATCTCGCTGCCGCCGTCGACCGAGAGGATGGCGTCGACCGGAAGCAGGTAGCGTGCATCGGTGCCGCGTGCCGTCTTCTTGATCTTGCCGTCCTTGCCCTTGATGACGATCGCCGGCTTGAGGTCGCCGCCGCGCGGATTGGCCCGCCAGTCGACGACGACGCGCTTGGTGATGCCGGTCGACTCGTCGGCGGACTCCGTCACCGAGATGCGGTCGACGAGGTCCTCGAAGCCGATCACGCCGTCGACCTCGGTCAGCACCGGGCGGGTATAGGGATCCCACTCGGCGAGACGCTGGCCGCGCTTCACCACGTCACCTTCGTCGACATGCAGTCGCGAGCCGTAGGTGATGCGGTTGACCGCACGCTCGCCGCCGTCGGCATCGACGATGACGAGCTGCATGTTGCGGCCCATCGCCACCAGTCGGCCCTCGGAATCGCGCACGATGTTGCGGTTCCGGAAGCGGACCGTGCCCTCGAAGTTCGACTCGAGCGTCGACTGGTCGACCACCTGCGCCGTGCCGCCGATGTGGAAGGTCCGCATCGTCAACTGGGTGCCCGGCTCGCCGATCGACTGCGCCGCGATGACACCCACCGCCTCGCCCATGTTGACCGGTGTGCCGCGAGCGAGGTCGCGCCCGTAGCACTTGCCGCAGACGCCGTTCCGCGTCTCGCAGGTCAGCACCGAGCGGATCCGCATCGACTGGACGTTGGCCTTCTCGATCGCCTCGACGTCCCGCTCGTCGATCAAGGTGCCGGCCGCGACCACGACCTCGCCGGTCGAGGGCGCGATCACGTCCTCGGCGGCGGTGCGGCCGAGCACGCGGTGGCCGAGGGTGGCCACCACCTGTCCGGAATCGACGACCGCGGTCATCTTGAGGCCGGCGTCGGTTCCGCAATCCACCTCGGTGACGATGCAGTCCTGCGCCACGTCGACCAGGCGCCGCGTCAGGTAGCCGGAGTTGGCCGTCTTGAGCGCGGTGTCGGCGAGGCCCTTCCGGGCGCCGTGGGTGGAGTTGAAGTACTCCATCACGGTCAGGCCTTCCTTGAAGT
>JBIQKL010000065.1:0-2987 GCA_044506555.1 Hyphomicrobiales bacterium
ACAATCGCCATAGCCGCCGGGCATGACGTTCCGCGTCGGGGAGCGACGCGGAGGAATTCCCTTGCCGATCTTGTCGATCGCGGTCCGGCTGGCGCTCGGCGCGGCCCTTGCGGGAGCCGCATTCCCCACCCTCGCCGCCGAGTTCGAGACGCTTCCCGACGGCATGGCCCGGGCCCGTGTCGGCGACATCCGGCTCTATCACAACCCCGAGGCCTGGCGGATCGAAGGCGAGGCCGGCACGTGGCAGGTCCATTGCCGCGGCCCCGAGTGCGAGACGCCGCTGATGAGCGTCGTCGCCGTGCCCGAGGACCTCACGGCCTGCTCGCCCGGCGCGGTGATCGACCGGTCAGCCCTCGACTACCCCGATGCCTGGACGCGGACCGTCGACCGCGCCGCTGCGATTGGTCTCGACGTCCACGTCGCCACCCTCGATCAGGGCTGCCGCAACTGGGCCGGTTCCCCCTTGTATGCCTGCACCGTCCACAACGGCAGGGCATACTGGTTCCTGGCGCGGGGGGAACAGTGCCGCACGTCGGTGAAGGAGAGCGAGGCTCTTCGCCAACTGCTCAACGGGCTCAGCACCGCCGAGGCGGCCGGGCCATGATCCGCGCCGCTCTCGCAATCCTGATCATCGTCCTCGCCGCGCCGGCCAAGGCGGCGCCGGCCTCGGCCGAGATCGGCGATCTCGTGCTTCACTACGACGATGCCGAATGGCGCGTCACGCCACGGCCGAACGGCATCGCGCTTCGGCCGTCGGAATGCGCCGCACGCTGGTGTAGCGCGCTCACGGGCGTCTTCGTCACCATCGCACCGGCCGACGGTCCGCTGCCGAGCGAGATCCCGCGCACGGAGCTCGGCTTCGTCAAGTCGCTCTGGGAACTCACGAACGACCTGCCCCCATGGCCGGGCGACGGCGCCATCCGCGAGATCAACGGCTTCACGATATTCGCGACCGACCGGTGGAGCGGCTGCCGCGCGGCGAGTCCGTCGGAGCTGACCGCCATCCTCGATCACGCCGGCCGCCGCTACACCTTCACGAGTGGCGTCGCCATGGCCTGCGCCGGCGTGTGGGACGTCGGACGGGAGGCCTTCGTCGAAATCCTTTCGGGGCTCCGGCCGCGCCCGTAGCCACCCATGCGGAATCTGCTATAGGGACGCCATGCGCTCCGCCGTCATCCTCTTCCCCGGCTCCAACCGCGACCGCGACATGGTCTCGGCGCTCACCAAGATCCTCGGCCGGCAGCCGGTCGTGGTCTGGCACATGGACCCGGACCTGCCCGACATCGACCTCGTGGTCCTGCCGGGCGGCTTCTCCTACGGCGACTATCTCCGCTCCGGCGCCATCGCCGCCCGTTCGCCGGTGATGCGCGCGGTGGCGGCAAAGGCCGAGGCGGGTGTCGCCGTCCTCGGCATCTGCAACGGCTTTCAGATCCTGTGCGAAGCGGGAATCCTGCCCGGCGTGCTGATGCGAAACGCCAGCCTCCGCTTCATCTGCCGCGAGACGCATCTCCGGGTCGAGACGACGGATTCGGCCTTCACCCGGCTCTACGCCCAGGGCGAGGTGATCCGCTGCCCGGTGGCTCACGGCGACGGCAATTACCGCGCCGACGACGCCACCCTCGCAGCGCTTCGCGACGAGGACCGGATCGCCTTCCGCTACGCGGACGCCGCCGGCCACATCGGCGACGACACTAACCTCAACGGCTCGGCGGACAGCATCGCCGGCATCCTGAGCGCGCGGCGGAACGTGCTCGGCATGATGCCGCATCCGGAGGATCTGATCGAACCGGAACAAGGCGGCACTGACGGCCGACGCCTGTTCGAGGGCCTGTTGTCACGGGTCGGGGTCGCGGCCTAGACCCTGGCGCGACCGCGGGGCTTTCGGCGGCGGAACGGGTTCCTGATCCGCCATGCGGCGCCATCCTCGAGGGTCTTGATCTCGGCGCGGAGCGCCTTGTTCTCGGCGATCAGGGCGTCCCGCGACCGGGCTTCCGCGGTCAGTTCGTCGATCCGGCCGAGGAGCACGCGGTCGATGTAGCGCGCCGTCGTGCGTCCCACCAGCATCGTGCTGGCGTCGAGCCGCGCGCGGTCCGCGAACCATGACGCCAGCGGCTCGACCGGCGTCTCCCCGCCGCCGACCAGGCGTCGGTAGGGGGTCGGCCGCGACGTTTCCAGGAATTCGATGACCGCAACGGAGTCGTAGAAGGTCATCCTCGCCACCGCGTGACCGAAGTCCCGGAGGTGGTCGAGTTCGTCGCGCTGCGCATTTCCCGTGTCCCGGAAATGGTCGCAGTTGAGTCCGTCGACCAGCCCCTTGAGGAACTCCATCGCGGATTCGCCGGTGCGGAAGCCACCGCCGTGGGAAGCCCAGTAGCTGGCATGCAGGTCCTCTATGAAGAACTTCCCGCCGCCTTTCACCCGGTGGAACAGCGCCTTGTAGGTGCTGATGATATGGTCCGAGCGGTGCGAGCCGTCGTCGATGACGATGTCGAACATCGCGTCGCCAAGCAGCGTGTCGAGGACCGCGCGATCCGTCCCGTCGGCGACGTGGACCTGCGTATCCTCGGAAAACGTCAGGATCTCGCAACGGGGATCGATGTCGATCCCGACGATGCGCGAGCCTTTGGGCAGGTATTCGCGCCAAACCTGAAGGGACCCGCCGTTCTGGACACCGATCTCGAGGAGCGAGACCGGCCGGTCCGCCGCGACGAACCCGGCGAGCTCGCCCTCGTAGATGCCGGGATATTGCTCCCACTTGTCGATGAGATTGCCGGAATGAGCCACGATGATGTCGGCGAGGCGACGCATCGGTCCTCCTTGGTTGGCGGATACCATGCGGCGGACGTGACCTCGCGGCGCGGCCCCGTCGCACTTCGCGATGACGGTGGCTCGCGCGGGCTAGCCGCCGAGGCGACGGATGGTGCCATGATCGGCCTCGTTGACCAAGGTGTCCCGGTCGACGACCCGAAGCCTCGCCTCCGAAGGCG
>JBIQKL010000065.1:3087-8028 GCA_044506555.1 Hyphomicrobiales bacterium
GACGAAACGCCCGGCAAGCTCCGGAACGTCGCCCGCGACCGTCCAGGCCGGCGCGCCGGGCCACCAGACGAATGTATTGCGGCCGATCTCGCCGGCGGCGATCGCGGCCGAAACCTCGGCATCGGAGAGCGGTCCGCGTGCCGTGGTGCCGTCGGCGACGAAGTAGAGCACCTCCGCCGGCGGCTCATCGGGCGGTTCGGGCGGCTGAGGGGGCGGGGGCGGCGGCCGCGGAACGGCTTCAGCCAGCGCCGTGGCGAGTTCCGGTAACGCGCCGGCCTTGATCCAGCCCGACAGGCCCGGCTTCCACACCAGCGTCCAGGGAAGCACCTCACCGTCCCGGATTTCCCCGAGCAGCACGTCCAGCGACAAAGGCCCGCGCGCCTCTCCGCTCCCTGCGACATAGTACGGCATCGCCGCCGCCGGTGCGGCCGGCGGCCCGCTCGCACTTGCCCGCTGGAGCGTACCGGCGGCGGCCGCGGCGATCAGAACGAGCATCAACGCCGCGACGATGCAGCGCCGGGCCAGGCGCTGCCCGGGCCGGCACCCGGAACAATATGCGGGGTCGACGCATGCCATCGGCGGAGCCTATGCGCGACATGGTTGCCAAAGCATGAGGACGGCACCAAGGTCTGCGACCTTCTGCCCTCCGCCGCAGGGATGCGCCTTCCGCTGGCAACCGCGGGGCCAACCGGGTAAAGCAGAAGCCCCAAAATCGACATGGGCCAGGCTCTTCGCCGCATGGCAGGCCACGACGCCGTCAGCGCATCCGTAACGCAGACCGTGGCACCCGCCGCGGCGGCCGGACCGGCGACAGCCCGGACCGCCTCGCGGTCGGTGCTGCTGCGCTGGCTGCCGCTCCTGGTCGCCGCCGCCTATTTCGCCGTGATGATGCCGATCGGCGGGCAGATGATCCTCCACTATCCCGACGAGCGGCACTACGCCTATGGCGGCGCGCGCATGGTCGAGACCGGGGACTGGCTGATCCCGCGGACGCCGTCAGGCGAGGTCCGGCTCAAGAAGCCGGTGATCCCGTACTGGTTCAGCGCCGCCGGGTTCGAACTGCTCGGCATCGGCGTTCCGGGGTTCCGCCTGTTCTGGGTGATCGCCGCCTGCGGCACGCTGCTCCTCGCCCATGCCACCGCGCGCGCGCTGGGCGCGTCTCCGGGAATCGCCCTCCTCGCGGAGCTGATGCTCGCCGCCAACCCCGTCTTCATGCGCGCGGCGACCAACGCTATTCCCGACATTCCGCTGACGTTCTTCGTCGCCGCTGCCGGTCTCGGCTTCGTGCGGCTTATCGGCACGCGCGAGACGCCACCGGCGGCAGGCTGGGCGTGGGTCGGCTGGCTCGGCATGGCGCTCGCGGTGCTGACCAAGGGCCTCCTGCCCATCGTGCTGGTCGCGGCCCTCGCCGCCTACGTCCTCGTCTTCGACCGGGCGCGGTTCGGTGCGGTGTTCCGGCCGCTCCCGATCCTCGCCGCGATCGCGGCGGTCGCCGCCTGGTACGCCTATGCGGCCGCCGCGCACCCGGACGCCTTCGCCGCCCAGTTCTTCGGCGATCAGGTCACCGGCAACGCCACCAAGAGCGCGGCCTGGATCCTCGCCGCCTTCCCCGCCTATCTCGCCGTCGGCGTCCTCTCGTTCCTGGGCTGGCCGGTGATCCTCGGCTGGCTCGCGTTGCGGTCGAAGGCGCCGCTCGCGCCGCGGCACTGGCCGTCGGCAGCACGCCTTCTTGCGCTGTGGTGCGCCGTCGTGGTGGTGGTCTTCGCGTTCAGCGACGCCGTCGACCCGCGCTACCTCCTGCCGGTGATGCCGGCTTTCGCGGCGCTTCTCGCGGCCGGGATCGGGGCGCTCGACGGCGGGGCGATGCCGCGCGTCTCGGCGCTCTGCCGATGGCTGCTGCTCCCGGTCGCCGCAATCGGCCTGATCCTCGCGGTTCCCGAGATCGTGGTCGTCCTCCAGGCCGGCACGGGAGTGGCCGTCGTCCTGACGGTCGCCGGCGCGGCGCTTTGGGTGGTCGCGGCGCTCATCGGCCGACGCCGTCCGCGCCTGGCTCCGCACGTCCTCGCCGCGACGCCGGTCCTCGCCGCCGCCATGCTCGCGCTGGCGATGGCGCCGGTGGTCCTGCCGGACCGGGGCGTGCCGTTCGCCGCGGCGCTCGCCGCATCCGACATCGCGCCCGCGCAAAGGGCCTTCGTCGGTGATATCCACACGGCGTCGGAGATTCGCCTCGCGGCGGGCATGGCCGAGCCTTTCGTCGAGCACCGGCGGCTCGGCGAGGCCCTCGATGCCGGAAGCTGCCTCGTGCTGACGACGCAGCCGGCAACCGCGAAGCGCCTCGAGGAACAGGGATTCGCGGTGGACGAGATCAGGGGCGGCTGGCGCGACATGGACGTCCAGCGCCTTTTCCGCGCCATTTTCGGCTGGCGCCTGGCGGAGCAGCGCATCGCCAACGGTGCGGTCGGCTACGTCGCGACATGCAGGGGAACGCGTCAATGACCGGAGAGACGGACGGCGGGACCGATGCAGCGGCGGCACCGGCCGTGTCGGTGGTGATTCCGGCCCACAACGAGGCCGAAAACCTCACATCGCTCCTACCCGAGATCACCGCGGTCCTCCGCGCGATCCCGCACGAGATCGTGGTGGTCGACGACGCCAGCACCGACACCACGCCGCAGGTCCTCAGGAGCCTGGCGACGGGCGGCATTCCCGTGCGCCGCCTGAGCCACCGGAAATCCCTCGGCCAGAGCGCGGCGGTGATGGCGGGGGTGGTCGCGGCGCGAGGGCCGTTGGTCGTCACGCTCGACGGCGACGGGCAGAACGACCCGAAGTTCATCCCCGCCATGCTTCAGGCGCTCGAGGATCCCGGCGTCGGCATCGTCGCCGGCCAGCGGCTCGGGCGGAAGGCGACGCTGTCGAAGAAGGTCGGGTCGCGCATGGCCAACAGCCTCCGCCGCGGCCTCCTCAAGGACGACACGCGCGACACCGGCTGCGGCCTCAAGGCCTTCCGCCGCGAGCCATACACCCGCCTGCCCTATTTCCAGGGGATGCATCGCTATCTCCCCGCGCTGTTCCTCGGCGACGGCTGGCGGATCGCCCATGTTGACGTGGTCGACCGCGAGCGTCATCACGGCGCGTCCCATTACGGGGTGTTCGACCGGCTCGCGGTCGGGATCCCGGATCTTTTCGGCGTGTGGTGGCTGCTTCGGCGACGCCGCCGCAATCCCTTCAGGGCGGAGAATACGGAATGATCGACAAGGCCACGATCTGGCTGGTGGTCGGGTTCCTCGGCCAGGCCTTCTTCTTCATGCGCTTCGTGGTCCAGTGGATCGCCAGCGAGCGGGCGCGGAGGAGCATCATTCCGCACGCCTTCTGGTTCTTCTCGATCGGCGGCGGCACGGTGCTCCTCATCTACGCCATCTACCGGCGGGACCCGGTGTTCATCGTCGGTCAGGCGACCGGCCTGTTCATCTATCTCCGCAACATCATCTTCATCCGGCGCGAAAAGCGAGAGACCGTTGAGGCCAAGTGACCTGAGGCGCGGCTTCGCCGCCGTGACGGCCGTTGCCGCGCTCGCCCTTCCCGGCATCGCGGAGGCGCAACCGTCCCAGGCCGCCTACGCGCTGGCCGAGCGCCTCGGCGCGGCGATGAAGCGCTGCTGGTTCATGGGGGGCGATCCGATGTTCGGCGACTACGTGTCGTCGCCCGAGCCGAACGCGACCGGCGGCCCACGCATCCTGGTCGTGCCGCGGGCCTCGCCCGACGGGCGTCCGGTGCTGGTGGTCGAGATCCTCGGCGGCGGTCCCAAGCCGCGTGTCAACGTCTTCGGTCCGCTCGCGACCGGCTCGGCCGCCGACCGGATCGGACGCGACCTCCGACGCTGGCTCGACGGCGGCGATTCCTGCGCGTGACGCCTCAGTCGTTGGCGCTCACGCCTTCGAAGCGCCAGCCGTCCCCGGTATTGACGAAGACGTAGATGAGCTCGCAATAGGCGACGTAGTAGTCGACGCCGTCTTCCGACGGGGTGGTGGTGGCGAGACAGGCGCGCGCGTCGGCATCGAACCAGTCGTCATAGATCGCCGGAAACGAGTCGGTCTCGACTTCCTGGCCGTTGTATTGCAGCGGGAACTTGAACAGCGACCGCACCGTATCGACGTCGTCATTGTTCAACGCGGTGACGAACTTCGTCCAGAAGGCGTCAAAGGCCTCGTCGGCGCGCGCCGGTAGCGATGCCAGTCCGGCGAGGATGCCGGCAACAGCGAAGATCCTGCCAAGTCCTGATATCCAACGCATCCGCACCTCCACGACAACGCCACCGAGCCGAGCGGAGCATATCAATTGCCGCAAGCGCCGAAAGAGGGAATCGGCAGCGCGGTCCGGCCGACGTTGCGGCCGCGCGACCGGATGTCGTACATAGCCCGCGCAATCGGGCCGGGGTGAAGCTGCCGCCAAATCCGCTAGACGCCCGCTACGCCCGAGCTCGACGCGAGCCGCTTGGAGAACGCACGACATGAACGCGCCGACGCGCATCACCCCCGACCTCGTCGCCGCGCATGGCCTCAAGCCGGACGAATACGAGCGCGCGGTCGCGCTGATCGGGCGGGAACCGACGCTGACCGAGCTCGGCATCTTCTCCGCGATGTGGAACGAGCACTGTTCCTACAAGTCTTCGAAGAAGTGGCTGCGGACGTTGCCGACGACCGGGCCGCGCGTCATCCAGGGGCCGGGCGAGAACGCCGGCGTGGTCGACATCGGCGACGGGCAGGCCGTCGTCTTCAAGATGGAGAGCCACAACCACCCGTCCTACATCGAACCCTACCAGGGCGCTGCGACCGGCGTCGGCGGCATCCTCCGCGACGTGTTCACCATGGGCGCGCGGCCGATCGCGGCGTTGAACGCGCTCCGTTTCGGCGCGCCGGACCATGAGCGCACGCGCCATCTGGT
>JBIQKL010000065.1:8128-22112 GCA_044506555.1 Hyphomicrobiales bacterium
CCTCCGCCGCGAAGCGCCCGACCGTGCAGGTCGGCGACCCCTTCGCCGAGAAGCTGCTGCTGGAAGCCTGCCTCGAACTGATGGCGAGCGGCGCCGTCGTCGCCATCCAGGACATGGGCGCGGCCGGGCTTACGTGCTCGGCGGTCGAGATGGGCGCCAAGGGCGACCTCGGCATCGAGCTCGACCTCGACCAGGTGCCCTGCCGCGAAGCCGGCATGAGCGCCTACGAGATGATGCTGTCGGAGAGCCAGGAGCGGATGCTCATGGTGCTCCACCCGGAGAAAGCGGCGGAAGCGGAAGCGATCTTCCGGAAATGGGGCCTGGACTTCGCCGTCGTGGGCAAAACCACGGACGACCTCCGTTTCCGCGTCGTCCACAAGGGCCGGGTCGAAGCCGACCTGCCGATCAAGGAGCTCGGCGACCAGGCGCCCGAATACGACCGCCCCTACCGGCTGAAGAACGGGCCCCCGCCGCTCGCCGGTCCGGTCGCCGAGCCGGACGACTGGAACGAGGCCCTGCTCCGGATCGTCGGCGCGCCCGACATGGCCTCGCGGCGCTGGGTGTGGGAGCAGTACGATCATCTGATCGGCGGCGACACCATGCAGCGCCCCGGCGGCGACGCGGCGGTGGTGCGGGTCGAGGGCTCGCGGAAGGCTCTCGCCTTCTCGCTCGACGTGACGCCGCGCTACTGCTTCGCCGACCCCTACGAGGGCGGCAAACAGGCGGTCGCCGAGTGCTGGCGCAATCTCACCGCGGTCGGCGCCGAGCCGCTCGCGGTCACCGACAACCTCAATTTCGGCAACCCGGAGAAGCCCGAGATCATGGGCGAACTGGTCGGCGCCCTCCGCGGCATCGGCGAGGCCTGCGTCGCCCTCGACTTCCCGATCGTGTCGGGGAACGTCTCGCTCTACAACGAGACCAACGGCGAGGCGATCCTGCCGACCCCGGCGATCGGCGGCGTCGGGCTCCTACCCGATGTCGCGGTCATGGCGACGGTTCCGTTCAAGGCGGAAGGCGAGGCGATCCTGCTCCTCGGCGCACCGGAGAACTGGGGCACGCATCTCGGCCAGTCGACTTATCTCCGCGAGATGCTCGGCCGCGAGGAGGGCCCCCCGCCGCCCGTCGACCTCGACCATGAGCGGAAGGTCGGCGATTTCGTCCGCGGGCTGATCCGCGAGCGAGGCGTCACCGCCGTGCATGACTGCTCGGACGGTGGCCTCGCCGTGGCGCTCGCCGAGATGGCGATGGCCTCCGGGATCGGCGCCGTCGTGGACGCGCCGCGGGAAGCGTCGCTCCCTGCGCTCTTCGGCGAGGACCAGGGCCGGTACGTCGTGACCGTCTCGCCCGACGGCGCCGACGCGGTTCTGGCGAAGGCAAAGGCGGCGGGCGTGGCCGCGGCCCGGATCGGCGTCACCGGCGGCTCGGATTTGAAACTCGGGGTCGCAATTTCCATATCTGTTGCAATGCTGCGGGAAGCCCACGAGAATTGGTTTCCGGCTTTCATGTCCGGCGAGCTTTGAGGCAGTCCCGATGGCAATGAACGCGAGGGAGATCGAGGAGCTGATCAAGGCCGCGCTCCCCGACGCCAAGGTCGTGATCCGCGACCTCGCGGGCGACGGCGACCATTATGCGGCCGAGGTGGTCTCGGAATCCTTCCGCGGCAAGAACCGCGTGCAACAGCACCAGATGGTGTACAAGGCCCTCCAGGGAAATATGGGAAGCGCCCTGCATGCGCTCGCCCTGCAGACGAGCATACCCGACTGAAAGGACACGGAAATGAGTGACATCCAGGCCTGGATCGACAACGAGGTGAAGTCGAACGACGTCCTCCTGTTCATGAAGGGCACGCCGACCTTCCCGCAGTGCGGATTTTCCGGTCAGGTGGTGCAGATCCTCGATTACCTCGGCGTCGACTACAAGGGCGTGAACGTCCTCGAGAACGCGGATATCCGCCAGGGGATCAAGGACTATTCGAGCTGGCCGACGATCCCGCAGCTCTACGTGAAGGGCGAGTTCGTCGGCGGATGCGACATCATCCGCGAGATGTTCCAGGCCGGCGAGCTGCAGTCGTTCTTCTCCGGCAAGGGCATCGCCGTCGCCCAGGCTGCCTGACGGTCGACCCCATACATGCACACATCGCCGTGAGCGGCACGAGAGCGCTCGCCCCGGAACGATTCGATGTGCTAGGAATTAACTCTTCTAAGAGCGGAGGTGGGGCTCTCGACGCGCAGATTTCTGCGCTCAAATCACAGGGAGATGCCCTGATGTTGAAGAAAACGAAATCGGCGGTCGGCGCCCTGGCAGTCGCGGCGATGGTCGCCGCCGGCTCCATGGTGACGGCCCCCGCCGCGCAGGCGGAACCGAGTTTCCACGGCGCGCAAGTGTACCAGGTCGGCGGTAAGAACTGGAAGCGGTCCTGGAACAATAACCGCAACTGGAATCGCGGCTGGAACGGTCGCCATTACAACAATCGCGGCTGGAACGGTAACAACTGGGTCGGCCCGGCGATCGGCCTCGGCGCCGGCGTGATCATCGGCTCGATGCTCGCCGCGCCACGCTACGCGCCGCCGCCTGCCCGGGCGTATTACGGCGACCGCAACGCATACTGCGCGCAGAAGTACCGCTCGTACAATCCGTATACGGGCACCTATACCGGCTACGACGGCCGACAGCACTACTGCCGCATCCCGTAGGCGATCGACTTTCACGATAAAAGGCCGGGCGGTCACAACCGCCCGGCCTTTGCTTTTCGCCGGCAATGCGGAGCCGGGCCGGGGCGCCCCAAACGAGAGAGGCCGCCCGAAGGCGGCCCCCTGAGAGCGGCGGCGCGCGAGAGACTTAGCGCGAGTAGAACTCGACCACGAGGTTCGGTTCCATTTGGACCGGATACGGCACGTCCGCCAAGGCCGGGCGGCGCGTATAGGTCGCCGCCATCTTGTTGTGGTCGACGTCGATGTATTCCGGCACGTCGCGCTCGGCGAGCTGAACCGCCTCGAGCACGACGGCGAGTTGCTTCGAGGCGTCCTTGAGCGTGATCACGTCGCCCGGCTTGCAACGGTAGCTCGGGATGGTGACGCGGTTGCCGTTCACCCGGACATGGCCATGGTTGACGAACTGGCGGGCCGCGAACACGGTCGGCACGAACTTCGCGCGATAGACGATCGCGTCGAGCCGGCTCTCGAGCAGGCCGATGAGGTTCTCCGAGGTGTCGCCGGTGCGGCGGATCGCCTCGTAGTAGATGTTCTTGAACTGCTTCTCGGAGATATTGCCGTAGTAGCCCTTGAGCTTCTGCTTGGCGCGGAGCTGCACGCCGAAATCCGAGAGCTTGCCCTTGCGCCGCTGGCCGTGCTGGCCCGGACCGTATTCGCGGCGGTTGACGGGGCTCTTGGGCCGGCCCCAGATATTCTGGCCGTGGCGGCGGTCGATCTTGTACTTCGCGGTGGCGCGCTTGGTCATTCGCTGTTCCCTGCGTTCGTAGGGGTTGAGCGCCCTCCTCTGCCGCCCGTTGCCGGGCCGCCGACAGGGAGCCGGGGGCAAGCACCCTCTTCTCCCGCGGGTCGCATGGATAATGCCGCCGTCCCGCAAGCAACGGGACCGCGCGGCGCCGCCTAGATAGGGCCGCAGCGGTCCCGTGTCAAATCCGCGCTGGTGGCCGCTCCCTTCATTGCGGACGAGCGGTAATGGACTCGAGGCCCAGCGCCTGAAGGCGCGGCACGAGCGTCGCCGGCCAGGGTCGGCCCGACGTCAGCATGGCATGTCCGCCGCCCCTGCCCTCGCCGCCGCTCACTCCGATCACCGCGCCGACACGGCGGGCGATGGCGGGCGCCGAGTCGATCCACGTCACCGGCCATGGCGCCACCCGCTCGAAGGCGGGCAGCAGGAACGGGTAGTGCGTACAAGCGAGCACGACGACGTCGGTCCGCCCGCCGCGGACCTCGACGAAGGCGGGCGCGATCTCGGCGAGGACATGGGCGTCGTCCACCGCCTCGCCGCGCATGTGCCGCTCGGCATAGGGCGCGAGATTGGCGGCACCGACGAGCCGGACGTGGCATGCCGTCGCGAAGCTCTCGATCAACCCGCGCGTGTAGTCGCGGCGAATCGTGCCCGGCGTGGCGAGCACGCCGACGACGCCGCTCCGAGTCCGCTCCGCCGCCGGCTTGATGGCGGGCACGGTGCCGACGAAGGGGATCGGAAAACGTGCCCGGAGCGGCGGCAGCACGAGCGTGGACGCCGTGTTGCAGGCGATGACCACCGCATCCGGCGCATGGCGGTCGATGAGCCCGGCGATCAGCCCGACGACGCGGTCGGACAGGGCCGACGCCTCCCACGCGCCGTAGGGGAAGCCTGCATCGTCGGCGACGTAGATCATCTCCGCGTCCGGCTGCTCAGCCCGGATCGCGGCGGCGACCGAAAGGCCGCCGATACCGGAATCGAACACGACCAGACGCGTCATTCCCGGTCCTTCCGACGCACCGTGGTGAGCGTGCCGTCCGACAGGCGGCGCGGCCGGGTGGGACGTCCTTCCAGCGCGGTGACCACACCGCGAAGCGTGCGCACCTCCTGCTCGGAGAAGCCGGCACGCTGGAGCATCGACCGGAGCGCCTCGGTCATATGCGGCCGCTTCTCCGGAGGCCGGAAGAAGGCGGCATCGTCGAGCGCGGATTCGAGATGCTCGAAGAGGCGGACAAGCTCCTCGCGCGGGGCCGGCGCCGGTCGTGCGTCGGCCAGCGGCAGGGCGCCGCTCTCCTCGGCGAAGCCCGAAAGCCGCCACTCGTAGCCGAACAGCAGCACGGCCTGCGCCAAGTTGATCGAGGCGAAGCGCGGGTCGACCGGATAGGTCAGGATCTCGTCGGAGAGCGAAAGGTCCTCATTGGTGAGGCCGGCGCGCTCCGGCCCGAACATCACCCCGGCCGCCGTCCCCGCTCCGGCGAGCCGTCGCACGTTGGCCGCCGCCGCGCGCGGCCCGACCACCGGCTTCGCGACCTCGCGGGCGCGCGCGGTCGTGGCGTAGACGAAGCCGAGGTCGGCGAGCGCCTCACGAAGCGTGTCGTAGATCGCGATGCGGGACAGCGCCCGGTCGGCGCCGCTCGCCGCCGCGAGCCCCTTGTCGTTCGGCCAGCCCTCGCGCGGGCGCACCAGCCGGAGCTCCGCCAGCCCGAAATTCGCCATGGCGCGGATCGTCGTCCCCACGTTCTCGCCGAGTTGCGGCTCGACCAGGACGATGGCGGGCGGGAAGGCTTTGGACGGGTCGGCGAAGGGCATGAGCCGCGGATACACTCGGGAGATGCCTGCGGACTAAGGCCAGCCGGTCCTCCGGGTCAAGGGCATGATCCGCCCCCCTCACATGCGGGCAGTGTCGACCGTCGCGTGGCTGGAGTATCATGTCGACGTGCGCGACTCGCGCAAGGAGGGGCAAATGACCGACGCGGCGCTACGGCTCAACGCAATCTCGAATCTTCGCGAGCACTGGGGCTGGTTCCTCGCGCTCGGCATCATCTTCATCCTCGGCGGCATCTTCGCGATCGCCGCGCCCTTCGTCGCCGGCCTCACGGTCACCATCATCTTCTCGATCGTGCTCGTCTGGCTCGGCATCATGCAGATCATCCAGGCCTTCAGCACCAAGAGCTGGAGCGGCTTCGTCTGGGAGCTGCTGATCGGCATCATCATGCTGGTCGGCGGCGTGGCCGCCTGGGTCAACCCGACGGTCGGCGCGCTGTCGCTGACGCTGGTGGTCGGGGCCGTCTTCCTGGTGAAGGGCATCTTCCAGGTCATCCTCGGCCTGCAGATGCGGCCGCATTCCGGCTGGGGCTGGATCCTCACGGCCGGCATCCTGGCGATCCTCGTCGGGCTGATCATCCTGATCCAGTGGCCGATCTCGACCGCCTATGCGCTCGGCTATCTCGCCGGCATCTCGCTGATCTTCAGCGGTTGGAGCTACGTGATGCTGTCCCTCGCCGCAAAGCGGATCTGACGCCGGGGCGCATCATTTTTTCCACGCGAACGGGATCGCACCCGTTCGCGCCCCCGGCCCCGTACATGTCGCGCTCCGGCGCGAGACTCGTCCTGTCCGCGGGATTTCCGTGCCGACACGCCCGCGGAGGTCTATGCTGCCGGCGTGAGCCGTCCCGTCTCGAGGACTTCGGCTCGGCGCGCCGGCTCGCGCGTGGCAGCCGGGATGGCCGACGGCGATCGCCACCGGCTCCCGGACCAGCACGGGAGGAGAAGCCATGACCGCCTACAACGTGGTTAGGTTCAAGGTGAAGCCCGGCAAGGAAACGGAAGTGATGCAGGTCTGGAAGGAGGCCCCGGTCCCCTCGGGAGCCGCCAAGGGCTGCGTCGTCAAGACGGGCGATCACGCCTATTGCTTCATCGGAGAATGGGATTCCATGGACTCGATCGCCGCTGCGCGCCCCGAGATGATCGCGCAGCTCGACCGTGTCCGCCCCCTCCTCGAGGACCTCGGCAACGGCCTGGGCGTCACCGATCCGGTCTCCGGCGAGGTCGTCCTGTCGCTGCGATAGCAGGCCGCGTCGCCATCGGGCGACCGTTCCGCCGGCGGTGAAGCGGTCGCCTTTTCTCTCCCCGACACGGATGCTATAGGGCGGCAGCCCTTTCCGCGCTGCTGTTCCGGCCGCGCTCCAGCCACCCCGACGGACAAAGAGAACGAGAGGCTCGCGCCATGGCCAAGATCAAGGTTGCCAACCCGGTCGTCGATATCGACGGCGACGAGATGACCCGCATCATCTGGCGCCTGATCAAGGAGAAGCTGATCTTCCCGTATCTCGACCTCGACCTCCTCTACTTCGACCTCGGCGTCGAGAATCGCGATGCGACCGAGGACAAGGTGACGGTCGAGGCGGCGGAGGCGATCAAGCGGGTGGGCGTCGGCGTGAAATGCGCGACGATCACGCCGGACGAGGCCCGGGTCGATGAATTCGGCCTCAAGAAGATGTGGAAGTCGCCGAACGGCACGATCCGCAACATCCTCGGCGGGGTGATCTTCCGCGAGCCGATCATCTGCAGGAACGTGCCGCGGCTGGTGCCGGGCTGGACCCAGCCGATCGTCGTCGGCCGCCATGCCTTCGGCGACCAGTATCGCGCCACCGACTTCAAGGTGCCCGGCAAGGGCAAGCTCACCATCAAGTTCGTCGGCGACGACGGCACGGTGATCGAGCACGACGTCTACGACTTCCCCGGCTCGGGCGTCGCGCTTGCCATGTACAACCTCGACGATTCGATCCGCGATTTCGCCCGCGCCTCCCTCAACTACGGGCTGGCCCGGAAGTACCCGGTCTATCTCTCGACCAAGAACACCATCCTCAAGGCCTATGACGGGCGCTTCAAGGACATCTTCCAGGAGATCTACGAGGCCGAGTTCGCCGACCAGTTCAAGGCGGCCGGCATCACCTACGAGCACCGCCTGATCGACGACATGGTGGCTTCGGCGCTCAAGTGGTCCGGCGGCTATGTCTGGGCCTGCAAGAACTACGACGGCGACGTCCAGTCCGACACGGTGGCGCAGGGTTTCGGCTCGCTCGGCCTGATGACCTCGGTGCTGACCACGCCGGACGGCAAGATCGTCGAGGCCGAGGCGGCGCACGGCACCGTCACCCGACACTACCGCGAGCACCAGAAGGGCAACGACACCTCGACCAACTCGATCGCCTCGATCTTCGCCTGGACCCGTGGCCTTGCCCATCGCGCCAAGCTCGACGGCAACACCGAGCTCGCCCGTTTCGCCGCGACGCTCGAGAAGGTCACGGTCGACACCGTCGAGGCGGGGGCGATGACCAAGGACCTCGCCCTCCTCGTCGGCCCCGACCAGAAATGGCTGACTACCACCGGCTTCCTCGACAAGGTCGACGAGAACTTCAAGAAGGCAATGGCGGCGTAAGTCGCCGACGCACGCCCCTCGTCGCCCCATCCCCCGTCATCCTCGGGCTTGACCCGAGGATCGTGGGAGGAAGCCGAAGCGATGGCGCTCTCCTCCGCGTAGCGGCGCGGCGCGCGGTTCTCGGGCCGAGTCCGAGGATGACGGCCGAGCAGAGCCACCCGCCGCTTCACCGTCCGTCATCCTTCGGCCAAGTTGCGGCGGTTCAGTCCCGTCGTCCTTCCCCATGACGCTTGAGGTCCCGTGAAGCGCGTCCTCGGTTATGTTCTCCTGTTCGTCGTCGTCTTCGCCCTGGCGGTGTTCGTTCTCAACACGAACATGCTTGCGCCGGAAAGCGGGGCGAAGCCGCTGGTCATCGCCCATCGCGGGCTCGGGCAGACCTTTCACCGCGAAGGCCTGATCGCCGACACCTGCACGGCCTCGCGGATCCTTCCGCCCGAGCACCCCCATCTCGAGAACACCATCGACGGCTTCCGCGCCGCCTTCGCGGCGGGCGCCGACATCGTCGAATTCGACGTCCATCCCACCACGGACGGACACTTCATCGTCTTCCACGACTGGACGCTCGACTGCCGAACCGACGGCAGCGGGGTCACCCGCGAGAAGAGCCTCGCCGAGCTGAAAGCGCTCGACATCGGCTATGGCTATACGGCCGACGACGGGGCAACGTTTCCGTTTCGCGGCAAGGGCGTCGGCCTGATGCCGACACTCGACGAGGTGCTGGCCGCGTTCCCCGACCGCCGCTTCCTGATCAACATCAAGAGCGACGATCCGGCGGAGGGCAGCGCGCTCGCGGCGCGGATCAACGCCCTGCCCGACCCGCAGGCGAAACTGATCACGGTCTATGGCGGCGGCAACGCGATCGACGCCTACCGCGCGGCCCGGCCGGAGGCCACCGTGCTCGGCACGGACGGCGCCGTCCGCTGCTTCATCCGCTATGCGCTCCTCGGCTGGAGTAGCTACGTGCCGGAGGATTGCCGCGACACGCTGTTCATGCTGCCGGCGAACTTCGCACCGTTCTTCTGGGGCTTTCCGAATCGCCTCACCGCCCGGCTCGCGCCGCATGGCAGCATGCTGGTGGTGCTCGGCGACAACGACGGCAGCCGCTACACCACCGGCGTCGACGACCTCGAGACGCTCGCCCGGCTCCCGCCGCGGTTCGACGGCGCGATCTGGACGAACCGCGTCGACCGCATCGGCCCTGCGCTCCAGGCTGCGGCGGCAGCCGGCGGCATCTAGACCTCGCGCCGCCGCGCGGCCGCTGGCGCCGCCTCGCCCGTCGAGAGGGCGAGATGCGGCGCGATCTCAGGATAGCGCGCGACCAGGCCGAGCAGGTCGGTCCGCGAGATCAAGAGCAGCTTGACGCGCGTCACCGCCAGCGCCGCCGGCCGCGAGCCGGGCCCGTCATAGTCGACGCCGGTCCCGAACACGTCGCCGGTGCCAAGGCGCCGCGGACCGCCTTCGCTGCGGATCTCCACCACGCCGGTCGCGATGATGTAGAGGGAATCATCGGGCGCACCGACGACCGGCGTGCCCGCCTCGACCGTCATCGCCCGCAGGACGCCGAGCAGCGCACCGAGCGCGTCGGCCGGCAGGCCCGCCAATGAGGGAATGCGTGCGACAAGGCCGAAGGTGACGACGAAGCTTCGCTGCCGCATCACCTCGGCGAAGGAGGAACCGATGATCGCGACCGGCAGCGCGATCATCAGGATGCCGGTGACCATGGTGAGCCCGCCGATCACCCGCCCCAACACGGTCCTCGGGGTCACGTCGCCATAGCCGACGGTGGTCACGGTCTCGAGCGCCCACCACATCGCCGCCGGGATGCTCCCGAACGCATCGGGCTGCGCCGCCCTTTCGGCCATGTAGACGAGCGATGCCGCGACCAGCACCACGGCGAAGAGGACGAGGAAGCTCGCCAGCAGCGCCTGGCGCTCGCGCCGCACGGCTTCGTAGAGCGACTGGAAGCCGGTGGAGTAGCGGTCCAGCTTGAAAAGACGGAGCAGGCGGAGGACGACGACGGTGCGAAGGTTGAGGTCGAAGAGAAGGCCGAGGAAGAACGGCAGGACCGCGATGAGGTCGATGATCGCGGCCGGCGTCACGACATAGGCGAGCCGCGCCCGCCACGCCGGCCGGCCACGATAGCGGGGCTGCTCGACGCAGACCCAGAGCCTGACCACGTACTCGATCGTGAAGACGACCAGCGAGAACCGGTCGATCGCCCGGAACAGATCCCCATGTTCGGCGAGCAGCGACGGAACGGTCTCGAAGATCGAGGCGGCGACATTGACGATGACGAGGACGACGAGGCCCGCCGCGAACCACTGCGGGAGAACGGCTTTCTGTCCGACGCCTTCGACGACGTCGAAGACGCGGCGCCTGAGGGATGGAGTGGCCGCTGCCGGCGTCACCCGCCGCCCGCTTCGATCGCCGCGGCGACGGCCGCGATCGCGTCCGCGGCCCGACCACCATCGGGACCGCCGGCCTGGGCGAGGTCCGGCCGGCCGCCGCCCCCCTTGCCGCCGAGCGCCTCGGCGCCGAGACGGACCAGATCGACCGCGTTGAAGCGGCCGACGAGATCCTCGGTCACGCCGACCACCACGCCGGCCTTGCCGTCCTCGCTCACCCCGACGATCGCGACCACGCCCGATCCCACCGCCTTCTTGCCGTCGTCGGCGAGGCCCTTGAGATCCTTGGGCGCGATCCCCGACACCGCACGGCCGAGAAAGCGGACTGAGCCGATGGCACGGATGCCGTCTTCGGCGCCGGCGCCACCGCCGCCGCCCATGGCGATCTTCCGCCGGGCGTCGGCGAGTTCGCGCTCGAGCCGGCGCCGCTCCTCGACCAGGACCTGAACCCGCTCGGCGGCCTCCTCCGGCCGCACCTTCAGCGCCATCGCCACCGCCTTGAGGCGCCGCTCCTGATCGGCGAGATGCTTCCGCGCCGCCGCACCGGTGAGCGCCTCGACGCGCCGGACGCCTGCCGCGACCGCCGCTTCGGCGGTCACCGTGATCAGGCCGATCTCGCCGGTGCGCCCGACATGGGTGCCGCCGCAGAGTTCGACGGACCAGTCGCGCCCGGGATTGCCCTCGGGCGCGGTGCCCATCGAAACCACCCGCACCTCGTCGCCGTATTTCTCGCCGAACAGCGCCATCGCACCGGACTCGATCGCCGAATCGCGATCCATCAGACGCGTCGTCACCGGCGCGTCCTGGAGCACCACCTGGTTGGCGAGTTCCTCGACGCTCGCGATCTCCTCCGCGTCGAGCGGCTTCGGGTGGGAGAAATCGAAACGGAGCCGATCGGGGGCGACGAGCGACCCCTTCTGGGCGACATGGCTGCCGAGCACGTTGCGCAGCGCCGCATGGAGGAGATGCGTGGCCGAATGGTTGGCACGAATCGTCTGGCGCCGCCCGGAATCGACGGCCAGGCGCACCGCATCGCCAACCGCGAGGCTGCCCGATTCCATCTTCCCGTAATGGACGAAGAGACCGTCGGCCCGCTTCTGCACGTCGGTGACGGCAAAGCGTGCGCCCTTGTCGCTCTCGATCGTGCCGGTGTCGGCGATCTGGCCGCCCGACTCGGCATAGAACGGCGTCTGGTTGACGACGATCGCCACCTCGTCGCCGGCGCCGGCGGTCTCGACCGCCTCGCCGATGCCGCGGACCATCGCCAGCACTTCGCCTTCGGCGATCTCGGTGCCGTAGCCGAGGAACTCGGTCGCGCCGAGCCGCTCGCGGAGCTTGAACCAGATCGGGTCGGTCTGCGCCTCGCCGGACCCGGCCCAGCTCGCCCGAGCCTCCTCCTTCTGCCGCTCCATGGCACGGGCGAAACCGTCGGTATCGACAGCGATGCCCCGCGCCTTCAGCGCGTCGGCCGTCAGATCGAGAGGGAAGCCGTAGGTGTCGTAGAGCCGGAAAGCGACATCGCCGGCGAGCGTGTCGCCCTCGTCCAGCGCGCCCGTCGCCTCGTCGAGCAAGGTCAGGCCGCGGGCGAGCGTCCGCCGGAACCGCGTCTCCTCGAGGAGCAGCGTCTCGCGGATCAGCGCCTCGGCGCGCACGAGCTCGGGATAGGCCCGGCCCATCTCCGCCACCAGCGTCGGCACCAGCCGGTACATCACCGGCTCCTCGGCCCCGAGCAGATGCGCGTGGCGCATGGCCCGGCGCATGATGCGCCGCAGAACGTAGCCGCGGCCCTCGTTCGAGGGCAGGACGCCATCGGCGATCAGGAAGGCCGACGAGCGCAGGTGGTCCGCGATCACCCGGTGGCTGGCGAGATGGGCCTCGTCGGCGCGGACGCCGGTGATCTCCACCGACGCCGCGATCAGCGTCCGGAACAGGTCGATCTCGAAGACGCCGTGCACACCCTGGAGGATGCCGGCCATCCGTTCGAGACCCATGCCGGTGTCGATCGACGGCCGCGGCAGGTCCACGCGCGTGCCGTCCGGCAGTTGCTCGAACTGCATGAACACCAGGTTCCAGAACTCGAGGAAGCGGTCGCCGTCCTCGTCGGGACTGCCGGGCGGGCCGCCTGCGACCGCTTCGCCCTGGTCGATGAAGATCTCCGAGCACGGGCCGCAGGGCCCGGTGTCGCCCATCTGCCAGAAATTGGCGCTGGTGCCGATCCGGATGATCTTGTGATCCGGGAAGCCGCCGATCTTCTTCCACAGATCGAAGGCATGATCGTCGTCGGCATAGACGGTGACCAGCAGCCGATCCTTGGGCAGCGCCAGCTCCCGGGTCACCAGGTTCCAGGCGAGCTCGATCGCGCCTTCCTTGAAGTAGTCGCCGAAGGAGAAATTGCCCAGCATCTCGAAGAAGGTCAGATGCCGCGCCGTATAGCCGACGTTGTCGAGGTCGTTGTGCTTGCCCCCGGCCCGCACGCATTTCTGGGAGGTCGTCGCCCGTGGATAAGGCGCCTGTACCCGGCCGGTGAAATAATCCTTGAACTGGACCATGCCCGCATTGGTGAACATGAGCGTCGGGTCGTTCCGCGGCACGAGCGGCCCCGACGCCACGGGCGCGTGGCCGTTCTTCTCGAAATAGCCGAGAAAATGGGAACGGATATCGTTGACCGAATTCATCTTTTCTCTTCGACCTGAAGGACCGGGCGCTGGGCAGGCGCAATCGCGCCGGCGTTTTACCGCCGACGCAGCGACGTTGTCCACAACACCTGAAAGAACTGCCGCCGGAGAGGCTACCGGGCGGGCTCGTCCTGATTGACCACCGCCTCGAACCGCTTCTCCCACTTCAGGTAGCTGCCGGCCGAGCCGAGCACGAACGGCGAGAACGCGATGATCCAGGTCATGCACGAATTGAAGACCCGCGCCGGGAAGCGGAGCGGGCGCAGCATGTCGACGAACAGGACGACACGAACGCCCTCGGTGTGGTTCCACGCCTCGTGGTCGAAGGTGTCGTCGAAGATCATCACCTTCCCCTCCTGCCAGTGACGCGTCTCGCTGCCGACGCGGATGCCGCATTCCTCGGTCGGCTCGGGGATGAGGAGGCCGAGATGGAGGCGGAGCACGCCCTTGAACGGCCCGCGATGCGGCGGGAGATGCTTGCCCGGGGCGAGGATGGAGAAGAACGCGGTCTTCATCCCCGGGATCTTCTTCAGGAGCTTGACCGTCTCCGGACAGCGCTTGCAGTTGCCCGCCGCCTTGATCCCGTAGGCATAGAAGAAGAAGGTCTTCCAGCCGTCATCCTGGGAAAGATTCTTCTGCTCCTTGGAGAGGTCCTGGAAGTTGGGCATGTGCGCGGCATAGGGCAGGAGCGCGTCGAGCTCCGCGCGGACCTTCGTCCAGTCCGCCTCGACCGACGGGACCCAAGGAAAGTCGCGCACGTCGAAGAACGGCTGGTCGCCCACTGTCGAGTTCCGCCCGAAGTAGCGATCCATGCCCCAGACCATCCTCCGTCCGAGGCGCATGACGGCGCTGCCGATGACGCCACGCTGTTCCGGCACGGCCTGAGTCTCTTGCATCGCCTTCTCTCCTGACACGACCGCGGCTCTCCTGACACGACCGCGGCGGAGGTTACTTTCCGGCGACGATGCGCTCAACCGAAACCGTCCACGCTGGAACGTTTCCGGTCTGAA
>JBIQKL010000066.1:0-2800 GCA_044506555.1 Hyphomicrobiales bacterium
GCAGATATCCTCCAGCTCCCGCGGTTTTTCCGTTAGCATCGCGCTCGACTACCGGGAGGGGCGACATGGGCGACGACGCGGTGCCGACCATCGGCGCGGATGAGCTCCGGGCACTGCAGTTCGAGCGCCTCGCAGCGACGATCCGGAGGGCCTGGGACCACGTCCCCTCGGCGCGCGCGAAGATCGCGGCGGCCGGCGTCCATCCCGACGACTTGCGGAGCCTCGACGATCTCGCCCGTTTTCCGTTCACGGTGAAGGACGACCTCCGCGCCGCGTTCCCGTTCGGCATGTTCGCGGTGCCGATGGATGAGATCGTCCGCATCCATGCCTCGAGCGGCACCACCGGCAAGCCGACCGTGGTGGGCTATAGCCGCGACGATCTCGACGCGTGGACGGACCTGATGGCTCGCTCGATCCGCGCGGCGGGCGGACATCGCGGCGACATCGTCCACAATGCCTATGGCTACGGCCTGTTCACCGGCGGCCTCGGGTTCCACTACGGCGCCGAGCGGCTGGGCGCGGCGGTGGTGCCGTCGAGCGGCGGTTTCACCGAGCGTCAGGTACGGCTGATCCAGGACTTCCGTCCGACCGTCATCGGCGCGACGCCGTCCTATCTTCTCACCATCGCCGATGCGTTCGTGGCGCAGGGCATCGACCCGCGCGCCTCGAGCCTCCGCCTCGCGATCTGCGGCGCCGAGCCGTGGAGCGAGGCGCTCCGCGACGAGATCGAGACCCGTCTCGGCCTCGTGGCGCTCAACCATTACGGCCTGTCGGAGATGATGGGGCCCGGCGTCGCGCAGGAACGGGTCGATGCGCGGGGCGCGCTGACGCTGTGGGAGGATCGGTTCTATCCGGAGGTGGTCGATCCGGAGACCGGTGCGCCGCTGCCCGACGGCGAGCAGGGCGAACTGGTGCTGACTGCCCTCGGCCGGGAAGCGATGCCGCTCATCCGCTACCGTACCCGCGACCTCACCCGGCTTCTGCCCGGCGAGGGCAGCGCCTTCCGCCGGATCGAGCGGGTCAAGGGACGGAGCGACGACATGCTGATCATCCGCGGCGTCAACGTCTTTCCCTCGCAGATCGAGGCGGTGCTCGCCGCCGAGCCCCGGTTCGCGCCGTACTACGTGCTTGAGGTGGCGCGACCGGCGCGTCTCGACGAGCTCGCGGTCCTGATCGAGACGCGGGAGGCGCCCGGAAGCGAAGCGGTCCGTGCGGCCCTCGAGGCCGAGGCGGAGCATCTGGTCAAGGTCCATGTCGGCGTGAGCTGCGCCGTTCGCGTGGTGCCGCCGGGGACGATCGAGCGTTCCGAGGGCAAGGCGAAGCGCGTCATCGACCGGCGCCCGAAGGAGTAGGGGAATGGATGCGACGGAGATTCTGACTGCCGGCGGTATCGCCCCGGAAGCCGCGGCCGCATGGCTGGCCGCCGAACCGGCACGCACCGCCGACGTCGCGACCGACCGTCATCGCTACGCAGCCTTCTGGGAAGCGTCGGGGGCGCTGGTCGCATCGCTGCCGCCGAAGCCGCGGCGGACGGAGCGGGAGCAGGCGGCGGCTGCGGTGGTGCTCGGCGCGGCGCGCGAAGCGCGGGAGCGGTTCCTCGCCGTCCATGCCGAGACCATCTACGACGAGGTCACCGCCCGCGACATGCTGCGGATCGAGGACCTCGTCTTCGCGGTCGCGGCCGCGGTGCCGGGGCTCGCCCCGTCGCCGGAACAGGTCGCGGCCGAGGCGGCGCTGAACCAAAGCGACAAGGACGGCGTCGAGATCGACCAGGGTATCCTGCTCGCCCACGTGCTCGCGAGCCCGCGCGCCGGCACTCATCTCTGCCATGCAATGCTCCTGCCGCTGCCCGAAAGCACCGAGCATGCCGCCCGCCTCGAAGCGGACGGCCGGCTCGCCCTCGGGCCGGTCTCCGTCGAGCGGCGGGGGAGGGCGGCGCATGTCACGCCGTCCAATCCGCGCTTCCTCAATGCCGAGGACAACACCACGCTCCGCCTCATGGAGACGGCCGTCGACGCCGCCATCCTCGATCCGGCCACGGAGATCGTCGTGCTTCGCGGCGGCGCGGTGGAGCACCCGAAATATGCCGGGCGACGCGTGTTCGGCGCCGGCATCAACCTCACGCATCTCTACCGGGGGAAGATGCCCTTCGTCTGGTTCATGATCCGCGACCTCGGCTACCTCCACAAGCTGTTCCGCGGTCTGGCCCGGACCGACGCCGTTCCGGACGACGTCGCCGGCCGCACGATGGAGAAGCCGTGGATCGCCGCGGTCGATTCCTTCGCCATCGGCGGCCATTGCCAGCTCCTCCTCGTCGCCGACTACGTGCTCGCCGCCGGCGACGCCTTCATGAGCCTGCCGGCGCGGAAGGAAGGGATCATCCCCGGCTTCGCCAATCTCCGCCTGCCGCGGTTCACCGGGGAGCGGATCGCGCGCCAGGCCATCCTCTACGAGCGGCGCCTCGCCTGCGACAGCCCCGAGGGGCGGCTGATCGTCGACGAGATCGCCCCCGTCGCCGACATGGACGGGGCGATCGAGCGGGTCGTCGCCGGTCTCACCGACGCCGGATCGGTGAGCGCGGTCGGCAATCGGCGGGCGCTCCGGGTCGGGCTCGAGCCGCTCGACGCGTTCCGCCGTTACGCCGCGGTCTATGCCCGCGAGCAGGCCTATTGCCACTTCAGTCCCGGCCTGATCGCCAATCTCGAACGGAACTGGGACGCCAAGAACCGGCGCGGTTGAGGCCCTAGAGCCAGCCGCGCTTCTTGAACCAGAGATAGGGCAGCACCGCCGAGGCGAGCAT
>JBIQKL010000066.1:2900-9277 GCA_044506555.1 Hyphomicrobiales bacterium
AGAGCCAGCCGCGCTTCTTGAACCAGAGATAGGGCAGCACCGCCGAGGCGAGCATGAGGAGCAGCGCCACGGGGTACCCGAGGCCCCAGTCCAGCTCGGGCATGACGTCGAAATTCATGCCGTAGATCGTTCCGATCAGGGTCGGGGGGAAGAAGATGGTCGCGGCGACGGTCAGGATGCGGATCACCTCGTTCTGCTCGACCGAGATCAGGCCGAGCGTCGCGTCGAGCAGGAACAGGATCTTGTTCGACAGGAACGTGCAGTGGTCCTCGAGCGAGCGGACGTCGCGGGCGAGCAGCTTCAGGCGGTTCTTGTGGATGCCCTTGCCGAAGGCGGGCGGCAGCGTCACCGAGGCGAACTGGACCAGCCGCTCGAGCGAGGACAGGCTCTCGCGCGCCTTGGCGGTGAGATCGCCCTGGAAGCCGACGCGCTCGATCAGCGCCGCGAGCCGGCTGCCGCGGCGCTTCTCCTTGCTGCTGGCGAAGACCTCCTGATTGATGCGGTCGACGTCGGCACTGATCTTTTCCAGTACGTCCGCGGTGCGGTCGACGATCGCCTCGATCAGCCCGAAGAACACCGCCGCCGAGGTGGCGCAGCCGCTGCCCGCCTTGGTGGCGCGGGCGAGGAACTGCTTCTGGGCCCGCAACTCGTCGTAGCGCAGGGTGGCGATGCGGTCGGCCCCGGCGACCACGATGGTGAACGGCGCCAGTGCCGGCTTGCCGACGTCGACGCCGGTCAGCACCGAGGCGGTCATGAACACCGGCCCGTCCTCCAAGTAGAAGCGGCTCGAGAACTCGATCTCCTGGGCCTCCTCGCGCGTCGGCAGGCTCGCATGGAGAAAGGCTTCCGCCGCCTTGTCCTCGGCGCGCGTCGGCTGGTTGAGGTCGATCCAGCGCACCTCGGCCGGCAATGCCTCGCCCTCGACGATCGAAATCGTCGCGGGTCCGTCGTCGGTGAGGGCATAGGGCGTGAGCATGATCGCGTTCCTGCGGATGGCTTGCACTTTCGCCGGTCACCGATCAAGCCCGACATGGCGCCATGACGCGGGCGGGATCGCCGGGGCGGGTGGGCGGTGGACGCGAATGCGGCTTTTCACGCGCGACCCTTGTCAGCGCGCGCGTTCCCTGAGACGATCACGGCAGGGGCGCGCGGCCTCGCGTCCTCACAAGAAGAAGCGGAGGACACGGCATGGCAGACGGCGGCAGAATTGCGGGCCCCAAGTGCATTGCACTGACGGGCCCCTTCGCGAGCGGCAAGACGACGCTGCTGGAGGCGATCCTTGCCCGGACCGGATCGGTCACCCGGCAGGGTGCCATCGCCGAGAAGAACACCGTGGGGGATGCGTCCCCCGAGGCCCGCGCCCATCAGATGAGCGTCGAGGTCAACGTCGCCGAAACCGAGTTCATGGGCGACCGGCTGACGTTCCTGGACTGCCCCGGCTCGGTCGAGTTCGCCTTCGAGGCGGAAGGGATCCTTCCCGCCGTCGACCTCGCCATCGTCGTCGCCGAGGCCGACGAGAAGAAGATTCCCGCCCTCCAGGTCATCCTTAAGAGCCTCGAGGAGCGGAAGATCCCCCGCCTCCTCTTCCTCAACAAGCTCGACAAGGCGGAAGCCCGCGTGCGCTCGACGCTGGAGATGCTGCAGCCGGCGAGCAGCGTGCCGCTGGTGCTCCGCCACATCCCGATCTGGCAGTCCGACGTCGTCACCGGATTCATCGACCTCGCGCTCGAACGCGCCTTCGTCTACCGCGAGCATGCGGCGAGCGAGGTCATCGACATGGGCGACGACGACCGCACCCGCGAGGCGGATGCCCGCTTCACGATGCTCGAGACCCTCGCCGATTACGATGACGGTTTGATGGAGCAGCTCCTGGAGGACATCCGGCCGGACCGCGACAGCGTGTTCAAGGATCTCGTCCAGGAGATGCGCGACGGACTGATCTGTCCGGTGTTGATCGGCTCGGCGGAGAAGTCCAACGGCATCGGCCGGCTGCTCAAGGCGATCCGGCACGAATGTCCCGGCATCGCGGAGACGCGGGCGCGGGTCGGACTCGGCGACGGTCACGATGCGGTGGCGCAGATCCTGAAGACGGTCCACACCACCCACGGCGGCAAGCTGTCGATCGCGCGGGTCATGCGCGGCACCATCGCCGAAGGCACCGAGCTCACCGGGCCCGACGGCGACGTCGGGCGTGTTTCGGGCATCTTCAGGGTCATGGGGGTGAACAGCCAGAAGCGCGACGCGGCGCAGGCCGGCGAGACCGCCGGCCTCGGCAAGCTGGACAAGGCGGCGACCGGAATGACGCTCTCGTCCGGCAAGACCCCGCCTCCGCAACTGGTGACGTTCGAGTCTCCCGATCCGGTGCTGGGGGTCGCCGTCAGTTCGGCCGAGCGCAAGGACGACGTCAAGCTGTCCGCGGCGCTCCAGAAGGCGCTCGAGGAGGATCCCTCGCTCCGTGTCGCCCACGTCCAGGACACCGGCGAGACCGTGCTCGAAGGGCAGGGCGAGATGCACCTCCGGGTTGCCGTGGAGCGCCTTACCGGCAAGTACGGCGTCGCCATCCGTACCCACGAGCCGCACGTTCCCTACAAGGAGTCGATCCGCGGCGGGGTGAGCGTCCGCGGCCGGCACAAGAAGCAGTCCGGGGGCCACGGCCAGTTCGGCGACGTCGTCCTCGACATCAAGCCGCTGCCGCGCGGCTCGGGCTTCACCTTCGAGGAGACGATCACCGGCGGCGCCGTGCCGCGGAACTATTTCAGCTCGATCGAGGAGGGCATCCGCGAATATCTCGGCAAGGGGCCGCTCGGCTTCCCGGTCGTCGACCTCGCGGTCACCCTGACCGACGGCTCGTATCATTCGGTCGACTCCTCCGACATGGCGTTCCGCACCGCGGCCCAGATCGGCATGCGGGAAGGCATGCCGCAATGCCATCCGGTGCTGCTCGAGCCGGTGCTGAAGGTCGAGATCGCGGTCCCGTCCGAGGCGACGCCGCGGGTCAACGCCATCGTCTCGCAGCGCCGCGGACAGCTGCTCGGCTTCGATGCGCGGCCGGGCTGGCGGGGATGGGACGTGGTCGAAGCGATGATCCCCCAGGCCGAGATCCGCGACCTGATCGTCGAGCTCCGGTCGGCGACCGCCGGCGTCGGCACCTTCCGCGCGCACTTCGATCACCTTGCTGAACTGACCGGACGGCTTGCCGATCAGGCGATCGAACGGGCAGGGGGCGCCAAGGCGGCATGAAACAAATCTCCCGGCCGGCACGTAAGCGTGATTTGTACGTGTCACGGGTGCGGCAGTAGGCCTGCCGAGCGACCGGCCGGAAGGAGGAGACGAGCCATGCTGATCAAGCGCCGCAGGGGGTGGGAAATCCCGGAGCGTCTGGCGACGCCGGAATCGATCTACCTCAACCGCCGCCAGATCCTCGCCGCGAGCGGCTTCGGCATCGCGGCGATGACCCTTCCCGGCATCGCCGTCGCGCAGACCGATCCGACCGCCGATCTCTATCCCGCCGCCAGGAACAGCCGCTACACGATCGAGCGGCCGATCACGCCGGAATCGATCAATACCAGCTACAACAATTTCTACGAGTTCGGCACGCACAAGAACATCGCGGCCGCGGCCGAAGCGCTGCCCATCCGGCCATGGGAAGTGAAGATCGACGGGCTGGTCGAGAAGGAACAGACCTTCCAGATCGACGAGCTGATCCGCAAGATGCCGCTCGAGGAGCGGCTCTACCGGCACCGCTGCGTCGAGGCATGGTCGATGACCGTCCCCTGGACCGGCTTTCCCCTGGCCGAACTCGTGAAGCTCGCCGGTCCGCTCGGCGACGCGGCCTATCTCCGGATGGAGACCTTCCTGCTGCCCGACGTCGCCACCGGCCAGAAGCAGATCTGGTATCCGTGGCCCTATGTCGAGGGCGTCACGATGGCCGAGGCGACCAACGAGCTCGCCTTCATCGTCACCGGCGCCTACGGCAAGCCAGTGGACAAGGCGATGGGCGCGCCGCTCCGCCTCCACCTGCCGTGGAAATACGGGTTCAAGTCGATCAAGTCGATCGTGCGGTTCACCTTCACCGACGAGCGGCCGCAGAGCTTCTGGGAGCAGCTCGGTCCCGACGAGTACGGCTTCTGGGCCAACGTCAACCCGGAGGTCCCGCATCCGCGCTGGAGCCAGGCGATGGAGCGCGACATCACCAACAACGAGTCGATCCCGACGCGGCTGTTCAACGGCTACGCCGAGTACGTCGCGGCACTCTACAAGGACCTCGCCGACGAACCGCTCTACATGTAGGGGACAGCTGCTGCGCGGCCGGTTCTACGGAAAAAGCCGGGCCCGAATTGGGCCCGGCAGTTCCTCGCCGCATCTGCAACGCGAGCGGCAAGCGCTCCAGAGGGGAACAGCCGATGCGGTGGGACGGGCGTAGGGAGGAATTGACGCGCGAATCACCGCACCGACACGTCAAGTCTACGCCTGCCGAAAATGTGTGCAGCCCGAATTCTGCCCTTGGCAGAAACACCATGACCGATGCGCCAAATCGGCAACACTGGTGGTGAGGCGGATCAGAACGGCCAGTTCTGTGCCTTGGTGAGGAGAAAGTCGCGGAAGACGTTGACCCGTGCGGAGTTCTTGAGCTCGGCCGGATAGACGAAGTAGGTCGAGAAGCCGGGAACGTCGGCTTCCGGCAGGACGAGGCGTTCGAGCCCCGAATCCTTGCCCGCCATGTAGTCCGGCAGCATTGCGATGCCGATGCCGCGGGTTATGGCGTTCTTGATCGACAGGAGGTTGTTGATGCGCAGGATCGCGGTGCGCGGCTTGTCCGGATCGCGGCCGGCGATCTCGAGCCAGTTCAGGTTCTTGAGATATTGCGGCACCGGCACGCCGAACGTGACGATGCGGTGGTGGTCGAGGTCGTCCAGCGATTGCGGCCGGCCGAACCGGTCGAGATAGCTCGGCGCGGCGTAGACGTGCATGTTCACGGTGAAGAGACGACGCTGGATCAGGTCGGGCTGGGTCGGCTGGCGGAGACGGATGGCGACATCGGCCTGGCGCATGCCAAGGTCGAGCTCCTCGTCGTCGAGGATCAGTTGAAGCTTCACGTCCGGATAGAGCTCGATGAAATCGTGGATGCGGTCGGTCAGCCACGTCGAGCCGATGCCGACGGTGGTCGTCAGCCGCAGCGGCCCGGTCGGCTTCTCGGAAGATTCGGCGAGCCGCGCGCGCACGCCTTCAAGCTTCAGCACCACGTCGTTGACGGTGCGGAAGAGATGCTCGCCCTGCTCGGTGAGGATCAGGCCGCGGGCGTGCCGGTGGAACAGGGCGACGCCGAGATCCTGCTCGAGGCCCGACACCTGCCGGCTCACCGCCGACTGGCTCATGTTGAGCGTTTCGCCGGCATGGGTGAACGAACCCGCCTGCGCGGCCGCGTGGAAGATACGGAGCTTGTCCCAGTCCATGCCCCGGCGCTATTCCGCCGCTTCCGCGGTCCCTGCGGCTTCCGCGGCGAGGAAGCGCTCCGCCTCGAGTGCCGCCATGCAGCCGAGGCCGGCTGCTGTCACCGCCTGCCGATAGACGTCGTCGGCGACGTCGCCGGCGGCGAAGACGCCGGGCACCGACGTCGCCGTCGAGTGCGGGGCCGTCCAGACATAGCCGCCCGGCTTCATGCGGAGCTGGTCGCCGAGAAACCCAGTCGCCGGCGCATGGCCGATGGCGACGAACAGGCCGTCGACGGCAAGCTCGCTCATGGCGCCGGTCTTGACGTTCCGGAGCTTCAGTCCGGTCAGCGACAGGGGCGGCCCGGCATGGCCCACTACGTCGGCCACCACGGTGTCCCAGAGCACCTCGATCTTGGGATTCTCGGACAGGCGATGCTGCAGGATCTTCTCGGCGCGGAGCGAGTCGCGGCGGTGGATCAGCGTCACCTTGTCGGCGAAGCGGGTGAGGAACAGCGCCTCCTCGACGGCCGTGTTGCCGCCGCCGATCACGGCGACGTTCTTGCCGCGATAGAAGAAGCCGTCGCACGTGGCGCAGGCCGACACGCCGAAGCCGCGGAACCGCTGTTCGCCCGGCAGGCCCATCCACTTGGCCTGGGCGCCGGTGGCGATGACGAGGGCGTCGCAGGTATAGCTGTTGCCGGTGTCGCCGGTGAGGTGGAACGGACGTCGGTTGAGGTCGACCGCGGTGATGTGGTCGGTGACGAAGGCGGCGCCGACATGCTCGGCCTGCTCCCGCATCTGCTCCATGAGCCAGGGACCCTGGATGGCCTCCGCGAAGCCCGGATAGTTCTCGACGTCGGTCGTGGTGGTGAGCTGGCCGCCCGGCTCGGTGCCGGTGATGACCAGCGGCTCCAGCATTGCACGCGCTGCATAGATCGCGGCCGT
>JBIQKL010000066.1:9377-20041 GCA_044506555.1 Hyphomicrobiales bacterium
TGCCGGTGATGACCAGCGGCTCCAGCATTGCACGCGCTGCATAGATCGCGGCCGTATAGCCGGCCGGGCCCGACCCGATGATGATGACCTTGTGGTGCATCTGTCCCCGCTCCCGACGCGCCTCGAAGCAGGGCGCGCCGACCTTTCGGTTTCTCCGCCGTAATGTAGGTACTCAGCGGTTGCCTCTGCAAGAAGCGCATGGCTCGCCGGCGAAAACAAGGTCGTGACCGACGCACCGGCGCGCATGCCCGCCGCCATCCACAGCGAATCATGCGAGAGTGCTGCGGCAACGAAACGGATACGGCGGCAATCGGACGTGAAGGCGACTCTCGACGCGATCGATTGGCGGATATTGAAGGAGCTCCAGGTGGACGGGCGCATGACCAACGTCGAGCTCGCGCGCCGTGTCGGCATCTCCGCGCCGCCGTGCCTCCGCCGGGTCCGGGCGCTGGAGGAGGCCGGGATCATCGAGGGCTATCGCGCGCTGATCGACGAGAAGGCGCTCGATTTCGACGTCACCGCCTTCGCCATGGTGGGGCTGGCGAGCCAGAGCGAGGCGGGTCTCGGTGCCTTCGAGGCGCGGGTCAGGGACTGGCCCGCGGTCCGCGAGTGCTACATGCTCTCCGGCGACATCGACTTCATCCTCAAGTGTGTCGCGCCGGATCTGCGGACGTTCCAGGCCTTCATCATCGACGACCTGACGCGGGCGCCGGAGGTCGAGAGCGTGCGCACGTCGCTGGTCATCCGCCGGCTCAAGAACGAGCCGGCGGTGCCGGTGCCGGAAAGGCTGACCGAGGGCTGAGGCCTACTTGTACTTGACGTCGATGATCTCGTAGGAGCGCGCGCCGCCGGGAGCCGCCACCTCGACGGTCTCGCCCTTAGACTTGCCGATGAGCGCGCGCGAGATCGGCGACGAGATCGAGATCCGGCCCTGCTTCACGTCCGCCTCGGCGTCGCCGACGATCTGGTACTTCTTCTTCTCTTCGGTGTCCTCGTCGACGAGGGTCACCGTGGCACCGAACTTGATGGTTTTCGAGCCCGCGAGCTTGGAGACGTCGATGATCTCGGCGCGCGAAAGCTGGTCCTCGAGTTCCGCGATGCGGCCCTCGTTCAGGCCATGGGCTTCCTTGGCGGCGTGATACTCGGCGTTCTCGGAGAGGTCGCCATGGCCGCGGGCCTCGGCGATCGCCTCGATGATCCGCGGGCGCTCCTCGGAGGTGCGCCGCTTAAGCTCTGATTCCAGCGCCGCATGTCCGGCAGCGGTCATCGGAATCTTTTCCATCACGGTCCAATCCTCAATTCCTTGGCTCGGCGACGCCCGAAGACCAACAGTTGCGGTGACCCGGAACTCCGCCTGGCGGAACTCCGTGCCGCGACTGCATACGGCCGGGCGGGCCGCGGCGAAGTAGTGCTGCGATGGCCGGACTTCAAGGCGCATGCGGTCAGGCGTGCGCCCCGGGGCCGGCGGGCGGATCGTCCGCATCTCCCGACTATCGAACGTTCCGGAAGATTCGAACTCTACCCGTGGTCGAGCATCGGACAAGTCCGCGCCGGCTTCAAGGGCGATTATGATGGGCCCGAATCGGCGGGATTTCAGGCGGGAGACCGAAAATAGTCCTGGAGCGGCCGCACCTCGAGCTCGCCGTGCCGATAGGCTTCGATGCCGCGCGAGGCCGCGACCGCCCCGGCCACCGTGGTGTAGTAGGGCACCTTGTGGAGGAGCGCCGCCCGGCGGAGCGAGCGGCTGTCGGAGCGGGCATGCGCGCCGCCTTCGGTGGTATTGAAGACGAGCTGGATCTCGCCGTTCTTGATCGCATCGACGATGTGCGGCCGGCCTTCGAGCACCTTGTTGATCTTGGCGCAGGCGACGCCCTCGGCGGTGAGGTAGCGCTGCGTTCCGCCGGTGGCGACGAGCCGGAAGCCGAGCCGCTCGAGCCGGCGGATCGCGTCGAGGATCAGCGGCTTGTCGCGGTCGCGGACGGAGACGAACACCGTGCCCGCAACGGGGACGAGGCCGCCCGCGCCGAGCTGGCTCTTGGCGAAGGCGATCGCGAAGTTGCGGTCGAGGCCCATCGCCTCGCCGGTCGAGCGCATCTCCGGGCCGAGCAGGGTGTCGACGTTGGGGAAGCGGGCGAAGGGAAACACCGCCTCCTTGACCGCGACGTGATCGACCGCCGCCGGCGCGAGGCCGAATTCGGCCAGCGGCCTTCCGGCCATCACCAGCGCGCCGATCTTGGCGAACGGCTGGCCGACGGTCTTGGCGACGAACGGCACCGTGCGCGAGGCGCGGGGATTGACCTCGAGCACGTAGACCTCGCCGTCCTTGATCGCGTACTGGACGTTCATCAGCCCCTTCACCTCGAGGGCCAGCGCCATCGCCTCGGTCTGGCGCCCGAGCTCGGCGACGACGTCGGCATCGAGCGAGTAGGGCGGCAGCGAGCAGGCCGAGTCGCCGGAATGGATGCCGGCCTCCTCGATGTGCTCCATGATCCCGCAGATGAAGACGTCGGTGCCGTCTGCCAGCGCGTCGACGTCGACCTCGATCGCGTCTGACAGGTAGCGGTCGAAGAGCAGCGGGTTCTTGCCGAGGAGCGTGTTGATCTGCCCGGTCTTGTCGTTGGGGTAGCGCGCCTTGACCTCGGAGGGCACCAGCTCCGGCAATGTGCCGAGCAGGTAGTCGCCGAGCTGGGCCTCCTCGCGGATGATCTGCATCGCCCGGCCGCCGAGCACGTAGGAGGGCCGGACGACCAGCGGAAAGCCGAGGTCGGCAACCACCAGCCGCGCCTGCTCGACGGAATAGGCGATGCCGTTCTTCGGCTGCTTGAGGCCGAGCCGCGCGATCAGCTTCTGGAAGCGGTCGCGGTCCTCGGCGAGGTCGATCATGTCGGGCGAGGTGCCGAGGATCGGCACCTTCGCCTCCTGGAGCGCGGCGGCGAGCTTCAGCGGCGTCTGGCCGCCGAGCTGGACGATGACGCCGTGGAGCGTGCCTTTCGACTGCTCGACCCGGACGATCTCGAGCACGTCCTCGGCGGTCAGCGGCTCGAAATAGAGCCGGTCGGAGGTGTCGTAGTCGGTCGAGACGGTCTCGGGGTTGCAGTTGACCATGATGGTCTCGTAGCCGGCATCGGACAGCGCGAAGCAGGCATGGCAGCAGCAATAGTCGAACTCGATGCCCTGGCCGATGCGGTTGGGGCCGCCGCCGAGGATCATCACCTTCTTCGCTTCCGAAGGGGCGGCCTCGTCCGCGGTGGTGCCGGCGAAGGGCACCTCGTAGGTCGAGTAGAAGTATGCCGTGGGCGAAGCGAACTCCGCCGCGCAGGTGTCGATGCGCTTGTAGACCGGGTGCACGCCGAGCTTGGCGCGAAGCGCCGCCACCTCCGCCTCGCCGCTGCCGGCGAGCTGGGCGAGGCGGGCGTCCGAGAAGCCCTGCGCCTTCAGCATCCGGAGCGGGGCTGCGGTCTGCGGCAGGCCGTGGTCGCGGACCCGCGCCTCGGACCCGACGAGCGCCTCGAGCTGGCGGAGGAACCAGGGGTCGATGCGGGCGACGTTGGCGATCTCCTCGATGCTCATGCCGAGGCGGATCGCCTGCGCGCAGGTGAGCAGCCGGTCCGGCGTCGGACGGCCGAGCGCGGCGCGGATCGCGTTCTTGTCGTCGCCCTCGCCGAGGCCCGGGATCAGGATCTCGTTGAGCCCGGTCAGTCCGGTCTCGAGCCCGCGGAGCGCCTTCTGGAGCGATTCCGCGAAGGTGCGGCCGATCGCCATCACCTCGCCGACCGACTTCATCGCCGTGGTCAGGATCGGCTCCGCACCAGGAAACTTCTCGAAGGCGAAGCGCGGGATCTTGGTGACGACGTAGTCGATGGTCGGCTCGAACGAAGCCGGCATCGCGCCGCCGGTGATGTCGTTGTCGAGCTCGTCGAGGGTGTAGCCGACGGCGAGCTTGGCCGCGACCTTGGCGATCGGGAAGCCGGTCGCCTTGGATGCCAGCGCCGACGAGCGGGAGACGCGCGGGTTCATCTCGATGATGATCAGCCGCCCGTCGGCCGGGTTGACGGCGAACTGGACGTTCGAGCCGCCGGTGTCGACGCCGATCTCGCGGAGCACCGCGAGCGAGGCATCGCGCATGATCTGGAACTCCTTGTCGGTCAGCGTCAGCGCCGGCGCGACGGTGATGGAATCGCCGGTGTGGACGCCCATCGGGTCGACGTTCTCGATCGAGCAGACGATGATGCAGTTGTCCGCCCGGTCGCGGACCACCTCCATCTCGTACTCCTTCCAGCCGAGGACGGATTCCTCGATCAGCACTTCGGTGGTCGGCGAGGCGTCGAGACCGCGCTCGACGATGTCGAGGAACTCCTCGCGATTATAGGCGATGCCGCCGCCGGTGCCGCCGAGGGTGAAGGAGGGGCGGATGATCGCCGGCAGTCCGATGATCTCCAGGGCGTTGAGCGCGTCGCCGAGCGAATGCGCGAGCTCGGAGCGCGGCGTCTCGAGGCCGATCTTGTGCATCGCCTCGCGGAAGCGCTCGCGATCCTCGGCCTTGTCGATGGCGTCCGCCGTTGCGCCGATCATCTCGATGCCGAACTTGTCGAGCACCCCGAGCTTGCGGAGCGAGAGCGCGGTGTTGAGCGCCGTCTGCCCGCCCATCGTGGGCAGGAGCGCCATCTTCTCGTCCGGCCGCGCGGCGCGTTCCTTCTCGATGATCTTGGCCACGATCTCCGGCGTGATCGGCTCGATATAGGTCGCGTCGGCCAGCTCCGGATCGGTCATGATCGTCGCCGGGTTCGAGTTGACCAGGACGACTCGGTAGCCCTCTTCCCTCAGCGCCTTGACGGCCTGGGTGCCGGAATAGTCGAACTCGCAGGCCTGGCCGATGACGATCGGCCCGGCGCCGATGACGAGGATCGAGTCGATGTCGGTGCGTTTGGGCATGCGGGCTTCCAGCGTGAACGAAGCCCCGGCGCGGCAACTCGCCCGGGGCGCGGGATTTCGGTGGGAATGCTTCAGGCTAAGCCGGGCTTATAGGGGAAAGCGGAGGCGCACGGAACCCCTCGAGCCGCGCCCGGCGTCCCAGGCGCGGGATGCAGGGCGCTGTGCGATTCTTGCATTCTTTGACAGGGGCCGTGGCTGATGATAGCCCGACCGAGGGCCACGGACGTTCCGCCGGCTGGGTTGACGGGCAACCGCTACGCAGATGCCGCTCGACTATACGTCGCTTCTCATCGCCCTGGCCTTCGCCGCAGCGTGTCTGGCGGTGACGATGTTCGCCGCTTGGCTCTCCGCCCGCACCGAGGGCTTCCTCCTCACCTGGGCGATCGGGGCGGCGCTCATCGTCGCGCATGTGCTGACCTACAGCGTTTATGTGCACGAGCCGCGTCCGTTTCTCGCGGTCGTGGCATTCTCGCTGCTGATCTTCGGGCTGACCATGATCTATGCCGCGGCCGTCCAGTTCAGGACGCACAGATTGCAGGTGAGGTCGACCATCGTGTTGGCCCTGGCGGCGCAGGTCGTCGCCCTCGCCGGCTTCGCCACGAGCATGGACGGGATCGGCTTCATCCTTACCAACGTGGTCGCCGCCGTCCTCCTGTTCGCAACCGCGTGGCAATACGCGCTGGTGCGGCCCGAGGCGCCGGGCGCGACGCTCGGCCTGATCAGCCTCTATTCGATCGTCGGCGTATCGTTCCTGCTCTGCGCGGCGGTGCTGCTCGCCGATGGGTCCTTCGTCCTCGGCCGGGCGCCCGACACGTGGGCGGAGGACGTGAACCTGGCGACGGCGATCGGGGGGATCGCCGGCGTCGGCGCATTGTCGCTCGCCCTCAACCAGGCGCGGATCGCGCGGAGCCACCGCCGCGACGCCGAGACCGACATGCTCACCGGCCTCCTCAATCGCCGGGCGCTGTTCGACAAGTACGACGCTCAGGACCTGCCGCCGTTCACCAGCGTCGTGGTCTTCGACCTCGACGGCTTCAAGGCGGTCAACGACGCCTACGGGCATGCGGTCGGCGACGAGGTGCTCCGGCGCTTTGCCGCGACACTCAGGGCCGGCGTGCGGAACATCGACACGATCGCGCGGCTGGGCGGCGAGGAGTTCGCCGTGGTCCTGCCGCGGTCGGGGACGGAGACCAGCCTTCAGGTCGCCGAGCGCATCCGCAGCGCCTTCGCCAACATCGTCGTCGAGACGGAGGATGGCACGGTGCGCTGTACGGTCAGTGCGGGCGTTGCCGCGACCGCCGCCGAGGAGCGGCCGTTTGCCGACGTGCTGCGGAGCGCCGACGAGGCGCTCTACAGCGCCAAGCGGTCCGGCCGCGACAAGGTCGTCGCCGAGCCGCTGCGGTTGGTGGGCTGATCCGGGAAGGGGCGTGAGGCGTACCGCCTCACGTCGTGCGGCGGAACCGTGCCGGGCCGTTGGGGCACCCGGCACGGAACGGACATCATGCCAGGATGATGCTGTTCTCGAGGTCGAAGCCGTTGTCGACGCCATGGAGGACGACACGCGGACGGTCGTCGCCGTTGCCGCTGAGGTCGATGGCGCTGTCGCCTCCCGAAGAGGAGACATACAGGCTGATGAAATCCTGAACCGACATGCCCTCTACACCGTACGACGACGCGTCGATCACGATCTTGTCGATTCCGACTTCGAAGTTGTAGATGTCGTCGCGGCCCGACGAGAGATTGTGGAAGAAGAACGTGTCGGCTCCGGCGCCGCCGTCCATTATGTCGTCGCCTTCGCCGCCGGTGAGCTGGTCGTTGCCGGCGCCGCCCATCAGTTCGTCGTTGTCGGCGCCGCCGTCGAGCTTGTCGTTGCCCTTGCCGCCATCGAGGAAGTCGTTCCCGATGTCGCCGAACATCTTGTCGTTGCCGCCGCCGCCGAAGAGGTCGTCGTCCCCGTCGCCGCCGTAGATCTTGTCGTTGCCGCCGCCGCCCTTGATGTGGTCGTCGCCGTCCTTGCCCTTGAGCCTGTCGTTGCCGCCCTTGCCAAGGATCGTATCGTCGCCGTTGGTACCGTTGAGTTTGTCCTTGCCCTTCGTGCCTTTACGCGTGGCCATGCGAGCCTCCACGAGGTTGACCTGACGTTCCCAGCCGACATCAGACATAGCCGAGTATCGCGCTCTCGGTTGTGACCGATGTCACGCATGGCGGCCCGCCGGTTCCGGAACCCGAGCGCCCGCGGGCCGTTCTTGAACTCTCGTCGGCAGTGGCGTTCTCGCCTATGCTGGACCGGCGGCTCGGCACAGGGAGTGACGACATGCGCTGGCGCGGGCGTGGGCAGAGCAGCAACATCGAGGACCGTCGAGGCCAGGGCGGCGGCATGGGCGGTGGCTTCGGCCGCGGCGGGTTCGGCCTTCCCGGAGGGTTGGGCGGACGCGGGCCGCGCATCGGCATACCGGTCGGCGGCCGCGGCGGCGGCATCGGCGTCGTCGGCATCATCATCGTGCTCGGCATCTTGTGGTTCGCGGGCATCAATCCGTTTCAGCTCCTCGACGGGGGCGGCGGACCGGGCGTCTCGGTGGACAGCCCTTCCAGCGGACAGCTCGGTGCGCCGACCGACGAGGAGGGCCAGTTCGTCGCCACCGTTCTCGCCGATACCGAGGACACCTGGGGCCGCCTGTTCCGGGAGGGCGGGGAGCGCTACCGCGAGCCGACGCTGGTGCTGTTCGAGGGACAGGTTCAGTCCGCTTGCGGCTTCGCCAGCGCCGCCACCGGGCCGTTCTACTGCCCGGGCGACCAAAAGCTCTATCTCGACCTGTCGTTCTTCGACGAGATGAGCCGGCGCTTCGGCGCGCCGGGCGACTTCGCGCAGGCCTATGTCATTGCGCACGAGGTCGGGCACCATGTCCAGAACCTCCTCGGCATCCTGCCGCAGGTCGATGCCAGGCGGCGCCAGGTCGGCCAGGCCGAAGCGAACCAGCTTTCGGTCATGCTCGAGCTGCAGGCGGACTGCCTGGCCGGCGTCTGGGCGCACGACAGCGACGCCAAGGGCATCCTCGAGGTCGGCGACATCGACGAGGCGCTGAACGCGGCGGCCCAGATCGGCGACGATACGCTCCAGAAGCGGAGCCAGGGCTACGTCGTGCCCGACAGCTTCACCCACGGCACGTCGGCGCAGCGGAGCACCTGGTTCAAGCGCGGCTACGAGGAGGGCAGCGTCGACTCCTGCGATACGTTCTCGGGCGGGATCTGAGGTCGGGCGAGCCTCAGGCCGGCGTGGGCCGCGAGAACCAGCGCTTGAGCAGCGGCGAGAACGCATTCAGGACGTAGACCAGCATCGCCATGTCCGTGTCGAAGAGGGCGACTATCGCCGAAAGAACGGCGGTGCCGATGAACACCAGGAGCTCCGGGGTCCCGTCGTCGGCATCGGTCACGCCGGCTTCCCGCTGCGTGAGCCACGACACGCGGATGGCGGCGAGCGCCGCAAGGCCGACATTCGCCGCGTAGAGCCAGACCGCGGGGGCAAGATCGTAGCGCCCGACGACCTCCGTCGAGAACGGCACCAGGGTGATGAAGAGGAGGTGGATCAGCACCCATCGGGTGAGCGTCGCGCTTGCCGCCTCCGGCACCGGCCTTATCCGCGCCTGCCCGAACCAGCGGCGCGCCAGCACGAAGAAGCTGATGACATAGACGACCAGCGCATCGATGCGGTCGGAGAAGGCCGCGAGAAGGTCCGCCGAACTTGTGATGTGGAGGTCGTCGGGGATCTCGAGGTTCAGCACCAGGAGCGTCATCGCGAACGCGAAGACGCCGTCGGTCAGGGCGTCGAGGCGGGCCGTGCTGATCTTGCCGTCGCCGCTGTCGCCCGCCATCGTCGGCCTGCTACTTCCGCTCGTCGATCATCGCGACGAAGCGTTCGAACAGATAGCGGCTGTCCCGCGGCCCGGGCGACGCCTCCGGATGATACTGCACGGAGAACACCGGCAAGGTCTTGTGCCGAATGCCGCAATTCGATCCGTCGAAGAGGGAGACGTGAGTCTGCTCGACCTCGTCGGACATGGTCTCGGTATCGACCGCGAAGCCGTGGTTCATCGAGGTGATCTCGACCTTGCCGGTGGTCAGGTCCTTCACCGGATGATTGGCGCCGTGGTGGCCCTGGTGCATCTTCACCGTCTTGCCGCCGAGCGCGATGCCGAGCATCTGGTGGCCGAGGCAGATGCCGAAGGTCGGGGTGCCGGAGGCGAGCACCTCGCGGATCGCCGGCACCGCGTATTCGCCGGTCGCCGCCGGGTCGCCGGGGCCGTTCGAGAGAAAGACGCCGTCGGGCTTGTGGGCGAGGATCTCCTCGCCGGTCGCCGTCGCCGGCAACACGGTGACCCGGCAACCATGGTCGGCGAGCAGCCGGAGGATGTTCCGCTTGATCCCGTAGTCGATTGCGACGACGTGGCGGGTGGGCGCCTCCTGCCGGCCGTAGCCCTTGTCCCATTCCCACGACGTCTGGTCCCAGGTGTAACTCTGGCCGGTCGTGACCTCCTTCGCGAGGTCCATGCCGACCAATCCGGGCCATTGCCTGGCCTCGGCGAGCAGCTTCGCCCGGTCGAAAGCGCCGTTCCGCCGGTGGGCGATGACCGCGTTGGGCGAGCCTTTCTCGCGCACCAGCGCGGTAAGCGCCCGCGTGTCGATGCCGGCGATGCCGATGATGCCGCGGGCGCGGAGCCAGGCGTCGAGCCCGCGCGTCGCCCGGTAGTTCGACGGCTCGGTGATGTCGGTCTTCAGCACACAGCCGCGCACCCCCGAGGCGGCCGCCATGTTGACCGTCTCGATGTCTTCGTCGTTGACGCCGACATTGCCGATATGGGGGAAGGTGAAGGTGATGATCTGCCCGGCATAGGAGGGGTCGGTGAGGATCTCCTGGTAGCCGGTCATCGCGGTGTTGAAGCAGATCTCGCCGGGCGCCTCGCCTTCGGTGCCGAGGCCGACGCCTTCGATGATGGTGCCGTCGGCGAGGACGAGGAGGGCAGTCGCGCGCGGCTCCTGCCAGGTCTCGGTTGCGGTCATGATTCAGCGCTCCGGCGCCTCGGGACTTGGTGAACTCTCGGGATCTTCCCTGCGTTATCAGCGCAGCAAGGCCGCGGCAAGCGCATGGCTGCTCGCTTGATTTAGCAAAGCATTGCCATCATATACGCAGCCCGGATGGAGACCACCCCACAGAATCGCCGAAATTCGGTGGGCCGAGATGCAGGCAATCGTCCGGCGAATGTTTGCGCCAGGCACAAAGTCAAGCCGGAACAAACACTTAATCGAACTTGAAAAGTTGCGCGCCAACCCCGTCGGGCTTATCCTCGACGGTGTCGCGCCGATGGAGAATGCGTGATGCGTGATGTGATCGCCGCCGCCCTCAAGGACGCGATGCTGAAGCAGGACAGGCGGCGGACGTCGACCCTTCGCCTGATCAGCGCCGCGATCAAGGACCGCGACATCGCTGCGCGGTCGAGCGGCAGGGATCGGGTCGGCGACGAGGAGATCCTGGAGATCCTCACCCGGATGATCCGCCAGCGGCAGGAGTCTGCCAAGGCCTACGAGGAGGGCAACCGCCTCGACCTGGCCGAGGCGGAGCGTGAGGAGATCGCCATCATCCGGACCTTCCTGCCGCAACAGTTGAACGATGCCGAGCTCAAGTCGGCCTGCGCCGAGACGGTCAAGCAGACCGGCGCCGCCGGCCTTCGCGACATCGG
>JBIQKL010000066.1:20141-21983 GCA_044506555.1 Hyphomicrobiales bacterium
GAGTCGATCGCCACCAGCCGATCTTCCGCGAAGTGGAACACCGAGAACCGGTTGTCGGCCAGCTTGCCGCGGACCACCGACCGGGTCGCCCCGAAGGGCAATCCGACCATCTGCAGCTTGACGTCGCCCTGATCCGACCAGAACCACGGCACCTCCCCGAACGGCTCGGGCCGGCCGACGAGGGTCTTCGCCGCGGACTTGGCCTGGTCGACCGCGTTCTGGACGGATTCGAGCCGGATTCTCCGTCCCAGGCTCCAGTGCGGGAAGGAGACGCAATCGCCGATCGCGACGACGCCCGCCGCGTCCGTCGCCATCGTCTCGTCGACGAGGATTCCGTTGTCGACGGCGAGGCCCGCCGCGGCGGCGATCTCGGTGTTCGGGATGACGCCGATGCCGAGGAGGACGAGGTCGGCAGCGATGCGCATCCCGGCCGCGGTCTCGACCGCGACGACCCGGCCGCCCTCGCCGATGATCCGTCCGACAGGCGTGTCGAGCAGGATGGTGCTGCCCCAACCCCGGTGAAGCTCGAGAAAGTGACCGGATATCTCCGGCGCGACGACGCGGCCCATCAGCCGGCCGGCGGCTTCCAGCACCGTCACGGTCCTGCCCAGCAGCCGGGCGGTCGCGGCGACCTCGAGGCCGATGAACCCGCCGCCGACCACGACGACATGCTCCGCCGTCGCCAGCCGCTCGCGGAGCGCCCGCGCCTCTGCGGCGACGCGGAGGATATGGACGCCGGCGAGGTGCACGCCGTCGATGGGGGGGATCCGCGGGCGGGCGCCGGTGGCGATGCCGAGCCCGTCGAACGCCATCACCGCACCGTCGGCGAGGCGGATGCTGCGGGCCGCGAGATCGATGGACTCGACCTCCGAGGAGAGCATCAGGCGGATGTCGTTCTTCTCGTAGAACGACTCGGGCCGGAGCGGCAGGAGGTCGTGCGCGGGATCCTTGAGGTAGGCCTTGGACAGGGGCGGGCGCTGGTAGGGAACGTCGCTCTCCGCGGTGACGAGCGTCAGTGCGCCGTCATACCCCTCTCCCCGGAGCGAGGCGGCGAGCTGCGAGCCGCCGTGGCCGCCGCCGATGATGATGATGCCGTTCTCGAACAAGGCGTTCTCCCGTGCCCGGTAAGGGGAGTGGCATAGACGCGGGGCCGCGGAACGACAAGCAATCGGATGCCTCGCCGCCGGGAACTTGTGGTATGTGCGGACGCACGGCAAGAATTTCCGAAGAACGCAGCAAAGGTGCGCGCGTGGACATCCTTTCCTCGATCACCCCCGACCGTCCACTGGTGCTGGTCGGTGCCGGGAAGATGGGCGGCGCGATGCTGGCCGGCTGGCTCGACGCGGGCCTCGACCCGAAGGCGGTGGTCGCGATCGATCCGTCGCCGCCGGCGGATACCGCGGCGGTGCTTGCCGAAGCCGGGATCGTGCCGCGTGGCGACGTGCCCGCGGCGACGGCGCGGATCGTCGTCGTCGCGGTGAAGCCGCAGACCATGGCCGACGTCCTGCCGGGGCTGAAGCCGCTGATCGGTCCGGGCACCGTCGTGATGTCGATCGCGGCCGGGACGACGATCGCGCGCTTCGCCGATGCGTTCCCCGCGGCCGCGGTGGTCCGGGCCATGCCCAACACGCCGGCGCAGGTCGGCCGCGGCATGACCGGCGTGGTCGCGAACCCCGCGGTCACCGCCGCCGACCGCGAGCTGGTCACGGCGCTCCTCGCCGCCGTCGGCGACGTCGCCTGGCTCGAAGACGAAAGCCAGATCGACGTCGTGACCGCAATCTCCGGGTCGGGGCCGGCCTACGTGTTCCACTTCGTCGAGTGCCTCGCCGCCGCCGCCGAGGC
>JBIQKL010000201.1:0-3160 GCA_044506555.1 Hyphomicrobiales bacterium
GCATCACCGACCTGATGGTCAAGGAAGGCCTGATCAATCTCGACTTCGCCGACGTGCGCACGGTCATGCGCGAGATGGGCAAGGCGATGATGGGGACGGGGGAGGCGTCGGGCGAGAAGCGTGCTGTGACGGCTGCGGAGGCTGCGATTGCCAATCCGCTGCTCGACGAGACGTCGATGCGCGGCGCCAAGGGCCTCCTGATCTCGATCACGGGCGGTTCCGACCTCACGCTCTACGAGGTGGACGAGGCGGCGAGCCGCATCCGCGAGGAAGTCGATACCGATGCCAACATCATCCTCGGCGCGACCTTCGACCAGAGCCTCGACGGCATCGTCCGGGTATCGGTGGTCGCGACGGGCATCGACGGCACCGCGCGGCAGGAGGAAATCCCGCACGCAGCCAACCGCCTGAGCGCGGCCTCGGTCGCGGGCCGGCTCGCGGTCGCAAAGGCGTTCAGCTCGGCGCAGGAACAGCGCACGCCGACGTCCTATCGCGATCCGGCGCCGGCGCCCTCGTTCGCGCTCCACCGCGATGAGGAACCGCACTACGAGGACGAGCAGGCCTACGAGGAGGATTATGCCGACGAGCAGGAGACGGCGATCGACGACGTGACGATCCGTCCGCTGCCGCCGCGTCCGTCCTTCTTCGAGCCGATGCAGGAAGAGGAACCGGTCGAGGAGCACATGGAAGAGCCGGCGAAGCCCTTCCTGCCGCCCCGGCCCGAACGCGCCGGCATGACGCGTACGCCGCGGATGCCGCGTGTCGATGAATTGCCGATGCCGGCGCAGAACCAGATCCGCGCCAGCCGCGGCGAGGCGACCGAGCACCAGTCGCTCGACCAGAAGCGCATGTCGCTGCTCCAGCGGCTCGCACAGGTCGGACTCGGCAAGCGCGACAAGGACGCCGAGATCGAGAAGCCGCTGGCCCTGAAGGCTCCGGTGGAGGCTGCCTCCGAGCGGCGCACGCAGGAGCCGGTATCGGAATACGCTCGCCGGCCGGCAGGGCGTCCGGCGCCGCAGGAATCGGCGGCGCGGCTGAGTCGCGCCCGAATCGAGGAGGAAGAGCTGGAAATCCCTGCTTTCCTGCGCCGCCAGGCAAACTGAACCTGTTTTCCACAGTTTCGGAAGGCAAGGGGCCCCCGGCTGACAGCCGGGGGCCCTTTCATTTAGCGCCCGCCTCGTCGAAAGATGGCGAAAAGGGGGCTGATTGACGTCGCCTTTCGGTAACAAAACGTAAAAAACCGTGACTTGCGACTCCGCCACCCCCCGGTATCGTCCGGCTAACCAAATGCAGCCGTTCGGGTTCTTGGCGATTTAACCCTAAGACGGCGCTTCGGGAGCGTAGGGGACAGGGGTTCTTCGGCAGTTTGGGGCGCGTTTTTGCCCCGATGAGGCAACCGAGGGATTCCGGACGGTGGGGATGCGGGTGAGTTTTCAATCCACTCTAGCGCAGCGTGTCGATCTCATGGGCCGTGGTGTCCATGGCGGTACGCAAAGCCGGGTGTCGTTGCTTCCCGCCGAAGTCAATTCCGGCATTCTGTTCTCCCGTCCGGGCCATAACGGTGCGCCCGACCGCGTCATCGGCGCTTCACCGTCGGCCGTCCGCAACACCGATTTCGCGACCGTCATCGGCGACGGGCATGGCGCCCTGTGCTCGACGGTCGAGCATCTGCTTGCCGCCATCGTCGGCATGGGCATCGACAACGTCATCATCGAGGTTGACGGCAACGAGGTGCCGATCTTCGATGGCAGCGCCTCGGCCTTCGTGGAGGCCATCCGCCAGGCCGGAATCGAGACCCAGGCCGCGCCGCGCCGCTATCTGAAGGTTCTCAAGCCCATCCGTGTCCGGGACGGCCGCGCGATGGGCGAATTGCTCCCTTACGACGCCGGCTTCCGCCTCGAGATCGAGATCGATTTCAACCATCCGCTGATCGGCCGCCAGCGCTTTGCCGCGACGATGTCGCGTGAAACCTTCGAAGACGAGCTCGCCAATGCCCGCACCTTCGGCTTCATGTCGGACGTGGCCAAGCTCTGGAGCGCCGGCTACGCGCTCGGCGCCTCGCTCGAAAACACCATCTGCCTCGCCGAAGACCGCATCCTGAATCCGACCGGCCTGCGCTATCCCGACGAGTTCGTCCGCCACAAGGCGCTCGACGCGCTCGGCGATCTCGCGCTTGCGGGCCTGCCGATCCTCGGCCGTTATCACTCGGTCTGCGGCGGCCACAAGCTGAATGCGCAGGTCGTGGCGGCGCTCACCGCCGACAAGTCGGCCTGGACGGTGGTCGAGCCCAGGCGCCGCCGCAATCGCGGCCATGCCGATCTCGGCGTTTCGGTCGCCCAGCCGGCCTATCGCGCCGACCTGTCTTAACCAGACCCGCCACAATCGCGGCCAAATGGGGCTCTAGCCGTCTAGCTCCCTAGCGGGGTTTTCTTGCGATTGGTAACTATGGGCCGGGTCTGTACCGGCTGCTGGCCGGTGTGGGGACGGTGAAGGTAGGGTTCATGCGTCGGTTTCGCGACATCGTTGGGGGCGCCGGTCTCGGCGTGTACGTCGCCGTGGCGGGGCTCGCGATTTCGCTCGGCGGCTGCGCGAGCCTGTTCGAGGAAAAGCAGGTCGTCCTGCCCGACGAGCCCGCCGACAAGCTCTACAACGAAGGCCTGACGCTGCTGAACAAGCGCGAATATGTCGATGCCGCGAAGAAATTCGAGGAAGTCGACCGCCAGCACCCCTATTCGGAGTGGGCGCGCAAATCGCTCCTGATGACGGCCTTCGCCTATTACGAGGTCGGCGAGCACGAGGAGACGATCCAGGCGGCCCGGCGCTATGTCGCGCTCCATCCCGGCAGTCCGGATGCGGCCTACGCCCAGTACCTGATGGCGTCGTCCTACTACGACCAGATCCCCGACATCACGCGCGACCAGGCGCGCACCGAGCGCGCCATGCAGGCGCTCGACGAAGTGGTGCGCAAATATCCGGACACCGAATACGCCGAAAGCGCCCGCCGCAAGCTCGAGGTCGCGCGCGACCAGCTCGCCGGCAAGGAAATGATGATCGGCCGCTACTATCTGGAGAAGCGCAACTACACCGGCGCGATCAACCGCTTCAAGTCGGTCGTCACGCAGTACCAGACCACGCGCCATGTCGAGGAGGCGCTGATGCG
>JBIQKL010000067.1:0-7687 GCA_044506555.1 Hyphomicrobiales bacterium
GGGCCGTCCCACGGCTCCATCAGCGCCGCGTGGTACTCGTAGAAGGCGCGCCGGTCCTCGTCCATGAGCGGGTTGCCCGCCCAGGCCTCGGGAATCAGCATCATCGCCGCATGCGGCAGCGAATAGCCGCCGCGGATCAGGAACTCGAGCGCGTTGTCGAAGCAGGCGGTGTCGGACTGGCCTTCGAAGGAGATCGGCCAGAGCTTCTCGATGTCGGCCCCGAACAGCGGCGAGGAGACGCTCGCCTGGCGCGCCGCCATCCAGTTGACGTTGCCGCGGACGGTGTTGATCTCGCCGTTATGGGCGACCATCCGATAGGGATGGGCGAGCCGCCAGGAGGGGAAGGTGTTGGTCGAGAAGCGCTGGTGGACGAGCGCCAGCGCCGACTCGAAGTTCGGATCGTGGAAATCGCGGTAATAGGCGCCGAGCTGCCAGCCGAGGAACATGCCCTTGTAGACCACCGTCCGGCACGACATCGAGACGATGTAGCAGTCGTTGTTGAGGCCGCCATAGGCATGGAAGATGCGGCCCGAGATCAGCTTCCGGGCGATGTAGAGCCGGCGCTCGAAGGTCTCGGCGTCCATGCTCGAGCCTTCCGGCAGGCCGATGAAGACCTGGCGGTGGAACGGCTCGCTGGCGCGGATCTTCGGATCCCGGGAGAGGCAGGAATTGTCGACGGCGACGTCGCGCCAGCCGAGGAAGACGAAGCCCTCGTCCCCGAGGCCCTTCTCGACCACGGCCTCCATCTCCTTCCGGAGCGCTTCGTCGCGCGGGAAGAAGATCTGGCCGACCCCGTACCGGCCCTCTTCGGGGAGGGCGATCCCGAGGCGGGCGGCCTCGGCGGCGAAGAACCTGTGCGGCACCTGGACCAGCATGCCGGCACCGTCGCCGACCAGCGGGTCGGCCCCGACCGCGCCGCGATGCTCGAGGTTCTCGACGATTTGCAGGCCGGCTTCAACGATGCGGTGCGATTTCTCGTCGCGCAGGTTGACGATGAAGCCGACGCCGCAGGCATCATGCTCGCGCGTCGGATCGTAGAGCCCGGCTGCAACCGGCCGGGACGGCAAAACAGGTTCGATGCGGAGCTGACCCGAGATCGGGCCCCCCATTCCTCCTGACAACCTCGTCATCGTTCACGTGCCTCCATGGCCGCACGATTGCGGACGCTTCGCAACCGGGAGCCCCCCGGCCCCGGCCCGAACGCTCGCGATGAACATCAAGGCTTCGCCCCCATTATGAGGGAAGCGTGCCCAATTCCTAGGGTCGAGCCTCAAATCGGCAGCCGTGCCCGCCCGGCGACGGCTGCCGCGTCATCCCTCGACGCCCCATCCCAATTGGACAGTATTCCTGTCCTATTTCATCGACAATGGCAGATTTGCGGCCGCCCGGCAAGATGCTTTCGCGCCGTGCCTCGACTCATTCCAATCCGGCCCTCCGGGAGGGCGGCGGCGCAACAATCTTGTCGGCTGCGTCCAGGCTCTGAACGCTCGGTTGACACCTGCGCCACTGCCGGGGCACTCATCCCCTCGTCCGTGGGGCTTGCCCGATCGGACGTGCAAGGCGAGTGTATCGCAGGCGGGCCGGTCGCGTGCCCGCGGGGACGGGGATCGCATGATCATCATTCAGGCACTGGCATCGCTAGCGCTCCGCGTCGCGCTGGCGCTGCCGTTCTGGCAGGCCGGGCTCACGCGCTGGGACGGATTCCTCCGGCTCAGGCCGGAGACCGTCGACTTCTACGAAAACGCCTACCGGCCGGTGATCGGCGGGACGGTCTACACCATGCCCTATGCCGACACGGCTGCCATGGTGCTGAGCTTCGCCGAGATCCTGCTGCCGGCGGCGCTGGTGATCGGCTTCGCCACGCGGCTTTCGGCGCTCGGAATCCTCATCCTCACCGCCGTCGTCTTCGCCGCCAACCAAAGCGGGATCCCCTTCCCGGGCTATCAGGACGGCGCCTTCTCCCTCGACTTCTGGCAGACGCAGACGCTGCCCTGGGGCGCGATGGCGCTGGCGCTGATCGCCTATGGCGCGGGGCTGTTCTCCTTCGACCGCCTGATCTGGGAAAGCGTCCGCGGACGCTGACCCTCCCGCCGGCCATGGATGCGATCCCGAGCCCCGCCGCCGCGGGCCGAACCAGCACAAGGAATGACGAGCCGATGATCTTCGCGAGCGACAACTGGGCCGGCGCGTCCGATCGGGTCGTCGCGGCGGTCGCCGCGGCGGCGAAGACCGGAGGACGGGCCTATGGCGGCGACGACCTCACGCGCTCGCTGACCGAACGGTTCAGCGCGGTCTTCGAGCGCGAGGTGGCGGTGTTCCTGGTCGGCACCGGGACGGCGGCGAACCTTCTGTCGCTCGCCCATTTCGCGCGCCCCGGCGGCCTCGCGCTCTGCCACCGCCACGCCCACGTCAACGCCGACGAGGCCGGTGCTACGGAAGCAATCGCCGGCCTGAAGCTGGTCCCGGTCGACGGCGACGACGGGAAATACACCGCCGAGGGGCTGGCGGCGACGCTCCACCGCCATCCGCATGGCGCGGTCCATTCGGGGCAGCCGGTGGTCGCGACCCTCTCCGAGATCACCGAACTCGGCACCGCCTACGCCCCGCGGGACATCGCCGCGATCGCCGCGGTGGCGAAGTCACGGGGCCTCGCGGTGCACATGGACGGCGCCCGCTTCGCCGGCGCGGTCGCGAGCCTCGGCATGGCCCCCGCCGACCTGACATGGCGGGCCGGTGTCGACGTGCTCTCCTTCGGCGGCACCAAGAACGGCTGCCTGGCGGCCGAGGCGGTCGTCTTCTTCGATCCCGCGGCGGCGCGGGACTTCGCCTATGCCCGCCAGCGGATCGGCCACGGCTTCTCCAAGGCGTGGTTCATCGCCGCCCAGCTCCACGCCTATCTCGACGGCGGCCACTGGCTCGACCTCGCCCGCCATGCCAACGCCATGGGCGCCCGGCTGGCGGACGCGATCCGGGCGTGCGACACGGCGCGGCTGGTGACCGAACCGGCGGCCAACGAACTCTTCGTGATCCTGCCCAAGACGGTGGAGGCCCGGCTCAAGGCAGCCGGCGCGGCATTCAATCCGTGGACGACCGACGGCCTGCCGCCCGACGCCCGCCCCGGGCCGGACGAAGCCTTCATCCGGCTGATCACGTCGTTCCAGACCAAGGCGGAGGACGTCGACGCCTTCGCCGCCCATCTCAGCGGAGCGTAGTTGGCGGCGGCTCACGGCAACGATCGTGCCGACGCGGGCGACGCCGCTCACCGGACGCGTTCTAGGCGACGCCGAGGCGCAGGAAATCGTGCATGTGGACGATGCCGATCGGGCGTTGTTCCTCGACCACGAACAGCACCGTGAACGGCCGGTCGGCGGTGTTCATCATCGCCAGCGCCTCGCCGACCAGCGTGTCGGGCGCGATCGTCCGCGGCGCCAGGTTCATCACGTCGTCGACCCGCCGGCTGAGCAGATCGCGGGCGAGGCCGCGGCGGAGGTCGCCGTCGGTGACGATGCCGGCGAGCGTGCCCGCGCCGTCGACGATGCCGAGGCAGCCGAAGCCCTTCTCGGTCATCACCACCACCGCCTCGCTCATCGCGGTGCCGAGCGGGACCAGCGGCAGCGCGTCGCCGCGATGCATGATCGAACGAACGAGATGGAGGCTGGCGCCGAGCCGGCCGCCGGGATGGAACTTGTGGAAGCTCTCGGCGGTGAAGCCGCGGCCCTCGAGGAGGGCGATGGCCAGCGCGTCGCCGAGCGCCAGCTGCATCAGCGTCGAGGTGGTCGGGGCGAGGCCGTGCGGACAGGCCTCGGTCGCCTTCGGCAGGGTCAGGACGATGTCCGATTCGCGGCCGAGCGTGCTGTCCGGCGCCGAGGTCATGGCGATCAGGGCGATGTCGAAGCGGCGGCTATACTCGACGATGCCGCGGAGCTCGACGGTCTCGCCCGACCAGGAGAGGGCGAGGATCACGTCGTCGCGGGTGATCATGCCGAGGTCGCCATGGCTGGCCTCGGCGGGATGGACGAAGAACGCCGGGGTACCGGTCGAGGCGAGCGTCGCGGCGATCTTGCGTGCGATATGGCCGCTCTTGCCGAGGCCGGTGACGATCACCCGCCCGCGGCCGCCCTGGATCGTCGCGACCGCCGCCGCGAAGGGCACCGCGAGGCCGTTGTCGAGGGCCGCGGCGAGCGCGGAGAGGCCTTCGCGCTCGGTGCCGATGGTCCGCACCGCCGACGCTGCGGCGCCGTCGACCGGCGCCGCCACCTCCGTCATCCGCTTGGCCGGATTCGACATGCTCGTTCCAGGAAAACGATCCGCCGGTCCCTGCCGGCACGATGGCTTTACTCCACCGTTCGTCCGCTATCCAGTCGCTTCCGCCGGTTGCGCACCTATCCCAGGAGCTTCGCGATCTCGTCCCGGAACGGTCCGGCAAGGTCGTCGCGCTTGAGGGCGAAGGCGACGTTGGCGGCGAGGAAGCCCAGCTTGGTGCCGCAATCGTACGTCCGCCCGGCATAGCGCGAGCCGTAGAAGGGCTGCTCGGCCGACAGCCGGAGCATGGCGTCGGTGAGCTGGATCTCGTTGCCGGCGCCGCGCTGCTGGGTGCCGAGCAGATCGAAGATCCGCGGCTGCAGGATGTAGCGGCCGTTGATGTAGAGGTTGGACGGCGCATCGGCCGGCTTCGGCTTCTCGACCATCGCGGTGATGCGGAAGGCATCGTCGCCGGCGGCTTCGCCGACCCCGACGATGCCGTACTTGTCGGTCTCGGCCGGGTCGCATTCCTCGACGGCGATCACGTTGCCGCCGGTGCGGTCGTAGACCTCGACCATCTGCGCCAGGCACCCGGGATCGCAGACCATGTCGGGGAGGAGGACGGCGAAGGGCTCGTCGCCGACGATCTCGCGGGCGCACCAGACCGCATGGCCGAGGCCGAGCGGCTCCTGCTGGCGCGTGAAGCTGACCGCGCCGGCCGCGGGCCGTTCGCCGACGAGTTCCTCGAGGGCCGCCTTCTTGTTGCGCTCGCGAAGCGTCGTCTCGAGCTCGAAAGCCAGATCGAAGTGATCCTCGATCGTCGCCTTGCCGCGGCCGGTGACCATGACGAAGTGCTCGATGCCCGCCGCCCGGGCCTCGTCCACCGCGTACTGGATGACCGGACGGTCGACCACCGTCAGCATCTCCTTCGGAATCGCCTTGGTCGCGGGGAGAAACCGGGTGCCCAGACCGGCGACGGGGAACACGGCGGTACGGAGGCGGGAGGTCACGTCGGCATTTCCTTGTCTTGGGAGGGACGTCGGGGGAAGTAGGAGGAAATCGGACGCGATCCTAGCGCAATCGCGCGCGAAGATCGCGAAACCGTGAGACTCGTGGCGCGGCGCCGGGTTCCCCCGATTCGGAAGTTGTTAACCCTGCCGCTGCCACAATCCCGAGGGATGGCGGGGCTTAAGCGACCCGCCCGACGCATGCTATGGTAAACGGGCTCGGGCGGGCGGCGACAAAGACGGGAAGGTATTTGCCATGCAACCGACGACAGGCTGCGTAGCGCGTCTGTGGCGCTCCACGGTCCTGGTTCTCGCACTCTGCTTCATGGCGGGCGCGGCTCAGGCCGCATCGCCGTCGCAGTGGGTGAAGTCGTTCTGGCCGACCGCCAAGGCCGCCGGAGTCTCGTGGAAGACCTACCAGGCCGCGCTCGGCGACTTCAAGCCGGATCCCGAGGTGCTGGCGAAGGCCAGCAATCAGGCCGAGTTCAACCAGAAGATCTGGATCTATCTTCACAATACCGTGTCCGAGCGCCGGATCATCACGGGCCGCGTCCTGCTCGGCCAATACGGCCAGTTGCTCAACCAGATCGAGGCGCGCTACGGCGTCGACCGCCACATCGTGCTCGCCATATGGGGCATGGAATCGACCTATGGCGACGTCCTCAACAACCCCGCGATCGTCAAGGGCACGATCCGCTCCCTCGCCACCCTCGCCTATCAGGGCGGCAGCCGCGCCAAGTTCGGCCGCACGCAGCTCGTCGCGGCGCTGAAGATCCTGCAGCAGGGCGACATCAGCCCGCGCAGCATGACCGGCTCCTGGGCCGGGGCCATGGGCCACACGCAATTCATCCCGACCACCTACGCCGCCTATGCCGTCGATTTCGACGGCGACGGCCGGCGCGACATCTGGAACAACATCGGCGACGCGCTCGCCTCCACCGCCAACTACCTCAAGAAGTCGGGCTGGCAGTCGGGCGCCACCTGGGGCTACGAAGTGGTCGCCCCCAAGGGCTTCAACTACAAGCTCGCCGGAAGCGAGCGATCGCTCGCCGCCTGGCAGAAGCTCGGCCTCAAGCGCCCCGGCGGCAAGGGCTTTCCGCGGCCCGGCGAGACCGGGCGACTGTTCGCACCGGCCGGCGCCAGCGGGCCGGCGTTCCTGCTGGTCAAGAACTTCAAGGTCATCAAGCGCTACAACAACGCCGATTCCTACGCGCTGGCCGTGGGACACCTGGCCGACCGCATCCGCGGCGGCGAGGCCTTCACCGTCGACTGGCCGGATGCCGACCTCCGCCTCTCCGATTCCCAGCTGATCGAGGTGCAGAAGCAGCTTGCCGCCCGGGGCTTCTATGACGGCGACATCGACGGCAACATCGGCAGCGGCAGCCGGGCGGCCATCATGTCCTACCAGGAGACGGTGGGCGTGGAGGCCAACGGACAGGTCTCGCGGAAGCTCCTGGAGATGCTCCAGTCCGGCAAGTAGCGCCGGTCATCATTCTGCCGGATGAGGGGGCAAGGCTGCATGATGGGGTTGGCGGCAGCGCCGCCCGCCCCATGTTTTGACCGGCGCATCGAATCGTGCGTTGGTGCGGCGTCCCTCACCGGCAGACAGCGGGAATGGTCCAGCGGCTAGCCCTTCTCTTCCTTGTGATGCTACTCGGCGCGAGCATCGTCGCGACCGATTTCGGCACGGTCGTCGTCGGCGACGCGACGGTCTTTGCCCAGGACAGGAAGAAGCGGCAGCGGGACCGGCCGGGACTGTTCGAGCGCCTGTTCGGCCCGCGCGAGAACGACAAGCCGAAGAAGGCCGCTCCGCCGCGGAGCTCCGGACCGAGCAAGCAGCGGCGCGTGTCGCCGCGCTCGACCACATCGCGAAAGAAGTCGCCGCCGGCGCGCAGCTCTAAGCAGCGGCAGTCGTCCTCCGTGCCGGTCGTCGAGGTCGAGGAGAAGGACCCCAACGCCCGCAAGATCCTGGTGATCGGCGACTTCGTCGGCGCCGGCATCGCCGCCGGGCTCGACCAGGCGCTGGCCAAGGAGCCGCGGCTGGTCGTGATCGAGAGCACCAAGGACTCCTCGGGCCTGATCCGGACCGACGTCTACGACTGGAACAAGGAGCTCCTCGGCGTGCTCAACGAGGAGAACCCCGACATCGTCGTGGTCAGCCTGGGGGTCAATGACCGCACCGATCTCCGCGCCGGCGAGGACCGCCATCCGATCCGCTCGGATCCGTGGATCGGCGCCGTCGAGACCCGGGTCGACGCCATGACCGACACGCTGAAGGTCTACGGGCGGCCGTTCTTCTGGGTCAGCGCGCCGCCGCTCCGCGGCGAGGAGGCGACGTCGGACATCGCCTACATCAACGGCCTCCTGGAGCCCCGCGTCACCAAGGCCGGCGGCCATTTCGTCGACGTCTGGAACGGCTTCACCAATGCCAGCGGCCA
>JBIQKL010000067.1:7787-21671 GCA_044506555.1 Hyphomicrobiales bacterium
AGGCCGGCGGCCATTTCGTCGACGTCTGGAACGGCTTCACCAATGCCAGCGGCCAATACATCACCACCGGCCCCGACATCGAGGGCCAGGTCAAGGCGCTCCGGACCAGCGACGGCGTGGGCTTCACCAGCGTCGGCAAACAGAAGCTGGCCTATTACGTCGAGCGCGACATCCGCCGCCATACCGGCATCGGCGCCGGCACGGTGGACCTGGTCGCGTCGGTATCGCAGGCAAGCACGATCGAGATCGGCCCCGACGGCAAGAAGCGCCTCGTCGGCCCCGTCATCTCGCTCTCCGATCCGCTGCCGGGCGTGGCGGATGCGCTCGCCGGAGCGCCCGAGCCGGTGATCTTCGATCCGATCGCCGGCAGGGTGGTCGAGGGCCCGAAGGTCGAATCGCCCGAGGCCGTGCCGGAGGCGGAGACCGCCCGCTACAAGCTCGTGGTCCGCGGCGAATCGCTGCCGGTGGTCCCAGGGCGGGTGGACGACTTCGCCTGGCCGCCGTCGCAGCGGGCGAGCCAGATCTTCGTCGCGCCGCCGCTGGCCGCCGCCGAGATGACGGTACCGACCGGCGATGCCGGGGAAGCCGAAGCGGTCGAGGCGAACTGACGGTCAGCCGCGGGCGATGATGACGGCGCCGGGGGTGTAGAGGATCCAGCGGCCGTCCTCCTTGACGATCCGCTGGACGATTCCGAGGCCGGGCAGAGCCGAGCCCGGAACGACCTCGAAATAGCCGCCGCCGCCCTGGACCAGCGCCCGGCCGTTCCTTACCCGCCACAGGACCCAGTCCGGCGCCACCGGCAGCGGCGCGCGGGCGATCGAACCGGTGATTTCCGGCGAGACCGCGGAGACCGCCGGCAATGTCGTCGCCTTGGCCGACAGGTCCTCGATCCGCGCGGAGAGCGTCGCCTGCGCGTGCTCGGCCCCGGCGATCCGCTGCTCGATCGCGGCGAGCCCGTCCGCCGTGGTCTGGCTGCCCTCGCCGACGCCCTGCTTGAGCGAGCGCACCTCCGAGGCGAGCTGGCCGATGCTGTTCCGGAGCGCCTCGACCGCCTCGCCCGCGTCGGGGCCTGCCCGGCTGCCGAGAACGCCCACGGCCAGTCCGCCGGCGACGCCGCCCACCACCGCGGCGATGGAGATCATGCCGGCGCGGCTCCCGAGCCAGCGCTTCCAGGCGGGCTGAACGTCCTCGTAGGCGAGTTGGGGCGGGCCGGGGACCTGCCAGTAGACGACGGCGGCCTCGTCGTCCATCCGGCTCCAGGCGCTTCCCTCCAGGACGGAAGGAAGCCCCGGGGAATCGAAGCCTTCGTCGTCGCGCTCGTCGCCTTCGGCGGGATCGATGACGTCGGGCTCTTCGCCCGCGTCGTGCGGATGATGGCCAGCCATGCCTCAGCTCCGGGTTTCACCCATTGCTAACCTCGTCTTGGTTAGCAAATGGTTATCGGAGCCGGGACGGCCGGCCGCTTTCCGGCGGGATCAGTCGCCCTGCTGCCGGGCCCGGCTGTAGGAGGCGATGATGCGCTGGATCTCGTCGCCGATGTCCTCACTGTCGCCGCCCGGGCTGGGCTCGGGATCGGGCGGCGGCTGGACGGGCGGAACGCTCTCCTCGCTCCCCTCGGCCTCGACCGCCTCGATCTCGACCTCGGGGGCCTTGCCGGCGGTCTTCGGCGGGTCCTCGCCGTCGTCGACCAGCACGTCGACGGCTTGCGCGATCGCGGCGAGGATCGAGCTCTCGAGCGCATCTCCTTCCGGAGCAGGCTTTGCCGGCCCGCTCCTGCCGCCGGGCCGCGACGCGCCACCGGATCCCTTGGCCGCGGCGTTCGGCTTGCCGGCGGCAGCGCGGCCGGCAGGCTCGACGGGCGCCACCGGCCGGGCGGCGGGCTTCCGCGCCGTGCCGTTGTCGCCGGCGCCCGGCTTGCCGCCGAAGGTGCCCTTGGTGATCGCTGCGAAGCGGGAGGCGACGCTCGTCCGCGGCGCCTCGGCGGAGGGACGGGCCGCAGGCGCCACCGCCGGCGCGGCCTTGGCCAACACCGGCGCGGGCGGCGGCGCCGATTCGGGGTCGACGCGTGGCGCCGGCGCCGGCGAAGTCTCCTTCTCGGGCGGAGCCTGCCGTCCCGGAACCCGGCGGCGGAGCGGCGGCGCCTTCTTGCCGGCGTCGTCGGCGGCCGCGCGCGGCGGCGTCGCCGTCGGCACCGGCTTCACCACGCTCGGCATGCGGCCGAGGATCCAGGCCGGCAGCATCGCCTTCTCGCGATCGTCGACCTCCAGGCCGGAATTGCCGATCAGATAGAGCACCTGCTCACGGAAGACCTCGGCCAGCCGCTCCGGCGTGTCGGTGGTCGAGAACACGTGGCCCTTGAGGGCGAGCCCCTTCACGACGAACAGGACCTGGCGCCGGTTGACGTTCCGTCCGGCGGCGACCAGCTTGTCGGTGACGTTCTCGGCGGTGTTCTGGAAATGGTAGCCGTTCTCGCCGATCTCCTGCGCGAGCAGCCGGAACAGGTCGGCGAAGGTGCGCGGCGAGAACATCGGCACGTTGGTGGACGAATGGACCTTGCGGGCCAGCGCCTCGATGTCCGCCCGGTCGGGCGCTACCGGCGGAGCGGAGGCCGATTCCGCCGCGCCGGCCGCTGCGTCGGGCGCGGGTTCCGCCGGCGCGTCGAGCGACTCGCCCGCCAGCACCAGCGCGAAGCGCTCCGCGTCGATCACGCCGTCGGTGATCGCCTTGTAGCCGGCCGACACCGATTCGTCGCCGTAGACCGCGGTGTTGCGGTTGTGGGCGCGAAGGCGCAGCAGGACCGGGGTGAAGTCGGCGTCGGCCGACAACAGGATGAACTCGTCGTAGCCGGCCGGATGCTCGAGCGCATCGAGCACGTCGATCGCCATGTGGATGTCGGCGGCATTCCGCTTCCGCCCGGACTGCTGCGGGCAGTCGACGACCTCGAAACCGCTGGCGATCAGCGCCGAGCGGTTGAGGCCGAGCAGGCCGGGGTCGGCGTAGCAGCGCCGGATCAGCACGCGACGCCGCGCGCCCCCCTCGAGCGGAGGGAGCGTCAGCTTCCCGGCCTCGATCGCGGCGACCCACGACACGGAGGTCTGGGCGAGACGTTCCGCGACGTCGCCGTCGTCGTCCTGCTGGCTGCGGTGGAAGCTGTCGTAGTCTACGAACAGTGCACTCTTGATCGTATCCGCCATATTTCTCGCTCGAGCGTCACCCCGCCCGGATCCGACATTCCGAGAGCCCCCAGCGGGCACTATGCTTATCCGCTTCGGGTGTAGCTGTCTCGCCTGATTTTCGGGTTAACGGAAAGGCCCCCGGTCGTCGGCCGGCCGGGCCTCGCCGCAGGATCGCGCGGATCGGCGGGAACCCGCCGATCCCGCTACCGTCACCGGAAATTGTCTTTTCGCGTCCGGATCTCGCCGAAGACCTCCGCCGCGCTCGCGTCCGGCATCCCGAGGAGATCGCGGACCGCCGGCTCGTCGACGCGGAGGAACGGATTGGTGCGCTTCTCGAGCCCGATCGAGGTCGGCAGCGTCGACTTGCCCGCCGCCCGCAGTTCGTCCACCTCGCGCGAGCGGGCGATCAGGCTGCTGTTGGCGGGCTCGATGGTCAAAGCGAAGCGCGCATTCGACTGGGTGTATTCGTGGCCGCAATAGATCACCGTCTCGTCGGGCAGCGCGAGGAGCTTCTCGAGCGAGCTCCACATCATCGGGAACGTGCCCTCGATCACCCTTCCGCAGCCGAGGGCGAACAGCGTATCGGCCACGAAGGCGACCTTCGCGGCGGGAATGTAATAGCTGATGTGACCGAGCGTGTGGCCCGGCGTCTCCAGCACCTCGACGTCATAGGCGCCGAACTTGACGACGTCGCCTTCCTTAACGGTCCGGTCGAGCCCGGGAATCTTGTCGGCCTCGCCGGCGGGACCGGTCACCGTACAGCCATAGGCCTGCTTGAGCGGCAGGATTCCCTCGACATGGTCGACGTGGTGATGGGTGACGAGGATCTGGTCGAGGTTCCAGCCACGCTCGGCGAGCTTGCGCTTGACGGCATCGAACTCCGGCGCGTCGATCGCCGCCGTCGTGCCGGATTCCGTGTCGTGGATCAGCACGCCGAAATTGTCCTCCCGGCACGGGAACTGGTCGATGATCAGCGTCATTCTCGCTCGCCTCCGATTTTCTTCCTTGGATCGCGTCCTGACTAGCATCACGGGGCTCCGTTCCGCCACCGCCCCGGCTAGTATACGCCCATGTATCTCGACGTCGTCGACCTCCGCGCCTTCTACGCCGAGCATCTGGGCGAGGTGGTGGCGCACCTCGTCGGGGCCCGGCTCCGCAAGCACTGGCCGTCGCTGAAGGGCGAGCGGCTGCTCGGCGTCGGCTATGCGACCCCCTATCTCCGCACCCTCGCAGCCGACACGGAGCGGGTGATCGCCTTCATGTCGGCGGTGCAGGGCGTGGTGAACTGGCCGCCGGAGGGGCCGAACGTCGCCGCCCTGGTCGCCGAGGACGCGCTGCCCCTCCCCGATGCGGCGGTCGACCGCGTCCTCATCGTCCACAGTCTGGAGATGTCCGAGAGCCCCCGCGAGCAGCTTCGCGAGATCTGGCGGATCCTCGCGCCCGGAGGGCGCATCCTGCTGGTCGTGCCCAACCGGCGCGGCATCTGGGCGTGGGCGGAGAAGACGCCGTTCGGCTACGGCCGCCCGTTCACCCGCGGCCAGCTGACGTCCCTGCTCCGCGACACGATGTTCTCGCCGCTCGCCTGGTCGGAAGCGCTGGCCGCGCCGCCGATCCGCCATCGGCCGTGGCTTCGATCGGGCAACACCTGGGAGCAGATCGGGATCGCGCTCTGGGGCGCCTTCGCCGGCGTGATCGTCGTCGAGGCGACCAAGCAGCTGTACCAGGGCATCCCGGCCCGGGCGCGGGGACGCCTGAAGCCGGCCTTCCGCCCCGCCCTGATCCCGCCACCGGCGAGCGCCCGGGCGGCGGGCGTGGCGCCGCCCGGCGAGCGATGATGCGGCCCGCGTCACAAAACCGCCGGATCGCGCGGCGAGGTTTACGGTGAGACGCGACCGTCACGGAGATCGGCGACCATGCGCAGAAGCAACCGGACATTCCTCGCGGTGACGCTGCTCGGCGCCGGCATGGCCTTTTCCGTCCCCGCGTCGGCCCAGGACTTCCTAGACCAGGCCCGCGAAGCGATCAGGGATGCCCAGCGGTCGATCGAGGACGCGGCACGGGACGCTGGCCGCGACGCTTCGGATTTCCTCGCCGACAATCCGGACCTCAACCGCGACATGATCGATCTCGGCAAGCGCCTCGGCCTGCCGGGCTTCCAGGACGCCAAGGCCCATGTCGGGGCGCAGCTCGAAGTGACGCCGGCCACCGCAGCGCCGGGCGCCCGGGTGACGGTCGCCGCGGTCGGGCTGCCCGGCGACGCCGAGGTCGAGCTCGGCTTCGGGCCTGCCGGCGCGGATTACACAATCATCGAGAGCGGCGTGACCTCGGACCGCGGCGTCTTCGAAACGGCGGCGACCGTACCGGAGAAGGCGCTCCCCGGCAGCACCGGCGTGTTCACGGTGGAGACCAAGGACGGACGCGTCCGGCTCGTCTCGGCGCCGTTCGCCGTCGCCAATCCCGGGCCGCCGCCGGGCACCAAGGTGAGCGTGACCGGCACGCTCTCCAACGAGGGGACCGAATGCCCGGCGCTTCGCGGCGACGACGGCAGGCTCTACACGCTGACCGACCCGGCCGCCGGCGGCTTCCGACCCGGCGACCGCGTCCACGTCACCGGCGAGGTGGCGGGCATGTCGATATGCCTCCAGGGAATTCCGGTGACCGGAACGACGATCACCGCGGCGAACGGCTGAACCGGGAGCGCGGCCCAGCCGACATCACGGCTTGGCGGTGCAGGTGCCCGTCGCGCCCTTCTTCTTGGTGTAGGTCACGGAAACCGAATCGTCGGCGCCGATGGTGACGGCGGCCGTGATCTTGCCGCGCTTGGCCTCGTAGTAGTTCTCCTTCTGGAGCTTGATCTTGGCCGGCTTGCCCTTGATCGTGATCGGGCCGCCCTCCACCGCCGCAACCTCGATCTTCTCGCCGCAGATCACCGTGAAGGCGGGAATGGCAGCCTCTGCCGCGCTCGAAGCGACCATCAGGGCAGCCGCGATCAGCACCACTTTCATCGGGAAAGTCTCTCCGCGTGATTGGGACTTCCGGCTTGCTATGCCGTGCGCCTCGCCGCGGCGCAAGGCGGCCCGGATCGCGCCGCCGTCACGAATAGTGTGGCACCGACACGTGTTATGATTGCGACCGAGATGCCGGAGACGCCGCCCATGCGTCCGATCCTGCCGTTCCTAGCACCCGTTTGGGACGCACTGACCGAGCCCGCATACGCGCTGCTCCGCTTCAGCGCCGGCGCGTTCCTGGTGCCGCACGGACTGTGGAAGCTGTTCGGCATCACCGGGAGCCAGACCGAGATGGCGGCCTTCTTCGCCGCGATCGGGCTCGAGCCGGCATGGCCGATCATGATCGCGGTCGGACTGGTCGAGACGATCGGCGGCGCGCTGGTCGCGCTCGGCCTGCTCACCCGGCCCGCCGCGCTCGCCGCCGCGGTGACCACCGGGACGGCCGCCCTCTACTTCCATTTGCCGCTCGGCTTCTACGTCGACACCGGCGGGGTCGAGTTCGCGGGCCTCTGGGCCATCGTGCTCCTCTACATCGGCATCCGCGGCGGGGGCGCGATCTCGCTCGACCGGGCGATCGGCCGGGCCTTCTAGGCCCCCGCTTCCGGCTCAGCCGGCCTTTCGCAGAAACGGCACCTCGTCCGGGAGGACCGGGGCCGACGCCTTGAGCGCGCGGAGGAACGTCGCGCTCCAATTATGGACGTCGTTTCGACGGATCCGCTCGTACATCTCGCGCCAGCGGCCGATGCGCTCGTCCCTCGGCATCGCCACGGCCTCGGCGATCGCCGACGCCGTCGCGTCGATATCGTAGGGGTTGACCAGCAACGCCGACGTCAATTCGCGGGCCGCGCCGGCGAAGCACGACAGCACCAGGAGGCCTGGGTCCTCGGGGTTCTGCGCCGCAACATACTCCTTCGCGACCAGGTTCATGCCGTCGCGGAGCGGGGTCACCAGGCCGACATCGGCCATGCGATAGAGACCCGCCAAGGTCGAATGCTTCATCGTACGGTTGAGATAGCGGATCGGCGTCCAGTCGAGATCGCTGTAGCTGCCGTTGATCCGGCCGGCGGTCTCGGCGATCTCTCGCTGCATTGCAGCGTATTCCGGCACCTCCGAGCGCGACTTCGGCGTCACCTGCAGATACACAACCTTGCCGCGCATCTCCGGGCGGTTCCGGAGGAAGCGCTCATAGGCCAGCATCCGCTGGTCGATGCCCTTCGAATAATCGAGCCGGTCGACGCCGACGACCAGCGCGCGGTCGCCGAGACTTTCCGCCATCCGGCGGACCAGCGGGCTTCCCACGGCGCGTTCGGCCGTCCGGGCGAAGTCCTGGGTGTCGATGCCGATCGGAAAGGCGCCGACCCGGAAGGTGCGGTTGCCGCTCATGAAGCTCGTCGGCCCGGTCTGGCGGCAGAGGCCGGTCCGCTGGAGGCAGGCCACGAAGTTCTCGGCATCGTGATCGATCTGGAAGCCGATCAGGTCGTAGGCGGTGAAGGCCTCGAGCAGCCGCCGGTGACAGGGCATGGCGAGGAACACGTCCGGCGGCGGCCAGGGGATATGCAGGAAGAATCCAATGCGGTTCTTCATCCCGCGGGCGCGCAATTCGTCGCCGAGCGGGATCAGGTGGTAATCGTGCACCCAGACGACGTCATCCGGCTGCAGGCGCTCGGCCAGCACGGAGGCGAACATGCCGTTGACGCGAAAGAACCCGGATGTGTCCCGCCGATCGAAATCGACCAGGTCCAGCCGGTAGTGAAGCAGCGGCCAGAGCGCGCGGTTGGCGAAGCCCTGATAATATTCCTCCTGGTCGCGCTTGCTGAGGTCGAGCACCGAGAAACTGATGTTGCCCTCGGTGCGGGTCTTCACCTCCGGCGGACCGTCGCTGTCCTCAGCCGTACCACCGGACCATCCCAGCCAAAGCCCGCCCGTCTCCTCCAGCGCAGCGCGGAGTGCAACCGCCAGGCCGCCTGCGCTGGCCCCCTTGTCTACCGGCGGTGGTACCCGGTTCGATACGACGACAAGCCTGCCCATCCCTCGCCTCATTTTTTCTTGTGCATTGCAATGTAATTAGAACGGCCAGCGGGGCGTTCAGTTGCGATCTGCGACAAATTGTCTGTCTTCGGAACCTTCCCCCGCCAGCCCCACGAGCCACAGGCGGACATCGGCGGGGGTCGCAAAGGCGGGGACGGCAACGGTTGCCAAGGTCGGCGGCGGCGGCGGTCCGACCCTAAATGCGGCCCCTCCTTCGGCAACCGCCGCGCGGAACATCGATTCATCGGTGAGGTCGTCGCCGATAGCCACCGGCCGCCGTCCCTGAAACGCCTGCTCCCGCATGAACGCCACCAACGCCGTGCCCTTATCGGCCACGGCAGGGCGAATTTCGAAGACCATCTTGCCCGGCTGGATGGTCAGCCCCGGACCCGCCTCGGCGATCGCCTCCCGCACCGCCGCCTCCGCGGCGGCACCGAGTTCCGGGTCGAGGCGGAAATGAAGGGCCACCGCGGTCCCCTTCTCCTCCACCAGCGCCGCCGGATGATCGGCCGCGAAGGCTTCCAGTCGCCGCTGCACGAGCGGAAGGTCGGGATGGGGCGGATCAGCGACGATCCTGCCGGCTCCGTCCCGCACCACCGCCCCGTGCACGGCCCCGACCGGCAGATGGAACGGCGCGAACAGCCGGTCGACCGTCAGCAGATCGCGTCCGGTCAGGAGAGCGAGCGCCCCGGCCGTCTGTGCTCCGAGCGCGGCAAGCAGGGGCGGCAGGTCCGGCGGAACCACCACCGAGTCGGGCGTCAGCGCCAGGTCGATCAGCGTGCCGTCGATGTCGAGGAAAAGAGCGAGGCCATCGACCGAGGCGGGAAGCAGAAGCGGCGCGTCGGGCGCCGGCGGCATGGAAGTCATCGGTGATTAACGCCGGAGGACCGCATCCGGTTCCATCGGCCGGACGAATTTTTCTCAGCCGCCGTCGCAGAAGCTAGTCGTCCATCTTGAGCGCGGCGATGAAGGCTTCCTGCGGGATCTCGACCTTGCCGAAGGCCCGCATGCGCTTCTTACCTTCCTTCTGCTTCTCGAGGAGCTTGCGCTTGCGGGTGACGTCGCCGCCGTAGCACTTGGCCAGCACGTCCTTCCGGAGCGCCCGGATCGTTTCGCGGGCGATGACCCGGCCGCCGATCGCCGCCTGGATCGGGATCTGGAACATGTGCTGCGGGATCAGGTCCTTGAGCTTCTCGCACATCGCCCGGCCGCGCCGCTCGGCATTGGAGCGATGGACCAGGACAGAGAGCGCATCGACCGGCTCGCCGTTGACCAGGATCGACATCTTGACGAGATCGCCGAGCCGATAATCCGTGAGGTGGTAGTCGAACGAGGCGTAGCCCTTGGAGACCGACTTGAGGCGGTCGTAGAAATCGAACACCACCTCGTTGAGCGGCAGGTCGTACTGCACCATCGCCCGGCTGCCGACATAGGAGAGGTCGACCTGCACGCCGCGGCGGTCCTGGCAGAGCTTGAGGATCGCCCCGAGATACTCGTCCGGCGTGAGGATCGTCGCCCGGAGCCAGGGCTCGGCGATCTCCGCGATCTTCACCGGGTCGGGCATGTCGGCGGGGTTGTGGAGCTCGATCGCCTCGCCGTTGGTCAGCTTCATCCGGTACACCACGGACGGCGCGGTGGCGATCAGGTCGAGGTCGAACTCGCGGGCGAGCCGCTCCTGGACGATCTCGAGGTGGAGGAGCCCGAGGAAGCCGCAGCGGAAGCCGAAGCCGAGGGCGGCGCTCGTCTCCATCTCGTAGGAAAACGCGGCGTCGTTGAGCCGGAGCTTGCCGATCGCCGCGCGCAGATTTTCGAAATCCGCCGCGTCGACCGGGAAGATGCCGCAGAACACCACCGGTTGCGCGGGCCGGAAGCCGGGCAGCGCAGTCGCCGTCGGCTTCCGCTCGTCGGTGATCGTGTCGCCGATCCGGGTATCGGCAACCTCCTTGATCGAGCCGTTGAGGAAGCCGATCTCGCCGGGCCGGAGTTCCGGCCGGTCGACCAGCTTCGGGGTGAACACGCCGACCCGGTCGACATCGTAGGATGCGCCGGTGCCCATCATGCGGATGCGCATGCCCTTGCGGAGCACGCCGTCGACGACGCGGACGAGCACGATGACGCCGAGATAGGCATCGTACCAGGAATCGACGAGGAGCGCCTTCAGCGGGGCATCCGGGTCGCCCTTCGGCGGCGGCAGGCGCTCGACGATCGCCTCGAGCACGGCATCGATGCCGAGCCCGGTCTTGGCGGAGATCTCCAGCGCGTCGGACGCATCGAGCCCGATCACGTCCTCGATCTGGCCCTTGACCCGCTCCGGCTCCGCCGCCGGCAGATCGACCTTGTTGAGGACCGGGACGATCTCGTGGTTGTTCTCGATCGCCTGATAGACGTTGGCGAGCGTCTGCGCCTCGACGCCCTGGCTCGCGTCGACCACCAGGAGCGACCCCTCGCAGGCGGCGAGCGAGCGGTTCACCTCGTAGGCGAAATCGACATGGCCGGGCGTGTCGATCAGGTTGAGGACGTAGTCTTGACCGTCCTTCGCCTGGTAGTTGAGACGCACCGTCTGCGCCTTGATCGTGATGCCGCGCTCGCGCTCGATGTCCATCGAGTCGAGCACCTGCTCCTTCATCTCGCGCGCGGCGAGCCCGCCGGTCATCTGGATCAGGCGGTCGGCGAGGGTCGACTTGCCATGGTCGATGTGGGCGATGATCGCAAAGTTCCGGATGTTCGTCTGGGGCTGTTCGCTCATGCCCGCGCTGATACAGGCGCGACCGCGCCGGAGCAAGCGAGGCCACCGCTCTTCATGCGGGGAACCGCGCGCCCGCGACGCCGGCCGACAGCGGTTCGACATGGGTCGGCACGGCGTCCATAGTCGCCGCCATGACGGGAGACGAGACCAGACGCCGGCCGCGCCGGCGGACGATCATCACGGCAGCCGCGGCGGCGCTGGTCGTCGCGGCGTTTTCGGCGGCGGCGTTTGCGGGCACGCCGTCTTCGCCGCGGCCGAGCATCGCGTGGCGCATCGGGCCGATGCTGCCCGACGGACCCCATCCCGACCGCCAGATCGAGACGCTGTCGCGGACGATCGGCCAGATGCTGCTGATCGGCTTCGTCGGCACCGCACCCGATGACCGCGAGGCCGCCCGCGCCGCCGGGATGATCGCGGCCGGCCGGCTCGGCGGCGTGATCCTATTCGCCGACAACGTCGTCGGCCCTGCCCAGCTCCGGCGGCTCACCGGCGCGCTCCGTGCCGCCGGCGGCCGCATCCCGCCGTTCATCGCAGTCGACCAGGAGGGCGGCAGCATCCAGCGCCTGACGCGGCGGAAGGGCTTCCAGCCGCTGCCCTCGGCCCGCACCATGGCGCGGAAGCCGCTCTGCGAGGCCGAGACGCTTTACCGGCGCACCGCCGAGGAACTCGCCGCCTTCGGCATCAACCTCAATTTCGGACCGGTGGTCGACCTCGACATCAACCCACGCAACCCGGCGATCGGCCGGAAGTCGCGGAGCTACGGGCCCGATCCGGCGCCGGTCGTCGCCTATGCCGAGACGTTCGTCACGGCGCACGATGCGGCCGGCGTCCTGACCGCGGCCAAGCATTTCCCCGGCCACGGCTCGGCGGTCCGCGACCCGCACATCGCCATCGTCGACATCGAAGACGTCTGGCAGCCGCAGGAGCTCGCGCCGTTCGCGACGCTCGCGGCCGACGGCGTGCCGATGATCATGGTCGGCCACCTCATCCATCCGCGGTTCTCCGACGGCGACCGGCCGACCAGCCTGTCGCGGCGGGCGATCACCGACGAGCTCCGCGGCCGGCTCGGATTCGAAGGCGTGGTGGTGACCGACGATCTCGGCATGGACGCCATCGCCGACCGGTTCCGACCGGAGCAGGCGGCCGAGATGGCGATCCGCGCCGGGGCCGACCTCCTCATCTTCGCCCACGGCGAGAGCACGGCCGCCGGCACGACCGATCGCATCATCGCGGCGGTGGCCGCGGCGGTTGCGGCAGGAAGGCTGCCGGTCTCGCGCATCGAGGCGAGCCATGCCCGCCTCCTCGCCGCGCGCGCCGCACTGGCGGAGGGCACGACGGGCTCGTCCCGGGCCGGCCCGTCAGCATGCTCCGGCACGCCGTCCGCGGCACCGGGCAGCGGCTAGCGCCGACGGACTTGACGGAGTCGCCGCGGGCCTGACAGATGCCGGTCCCGAACCAAAGAACACGCGACGAGGAACATCATGCCGCTCGACGTCGGCGCCGCATTCGCCCTTCCCGAGGATTCCGAGGTCGCGACGCTGGTCGGCCGTATCTGGCGGCCCGAACTCGGAGGCCCGTCCGTCGTCGTGCTCCGCGGCACCGAGCTGGTCGACGTCAGCGCCGCCGCGCCGACCGTGCGCGACCTCTGTGAAGCGCCGGAGCCCGCGGGCCTCGCCCGCGACGTGGCCGGCGAGCCGGTGGCGCCGCTCGCCGAGGTGCTCGCCAATACGCCGCGGGACCGCCGCGATCCCGCCAAGCCGTGGCTGCTCGCGCCGACCGACCTGCAGGCGGTGAAGGCGGCGGGCGTGACCTTCGCCGTGTCGATGCTCGAGCGCGTGATCGAGGAACAGGCGCGCGGCGCCCCGGAGAAGGCAGCTGCGATCCGCGGCGAGATGTCGGGCGCCATCGGCGACGACCTCGCCCGCCTCAGGCCGGGGTCGGAGGCCGCGATGGCGCTGAAGGCGCTGCTCATCGAGAAGGGGATGTGGTCGCAATATCTTGAGGTCGGCATCGGGCCGGACGCCGAGGTGTTCACCAAGGCGCCGCCGATGTCCGCGGTCGGCCACCTCGCGGAAGCCGGCATCCGCGCCGATTCGAGCTGGAACAACCCCGAGCCCGAGGTGGCGCTGGTCGCCGCCTCCTCCGGCGCCATCGTCGGCGCCACCCTCGGCAACGACGTCAATCTCCGCGACTTCGAGGGCCGTTCGGCGCTGCTCCTCGGCAAGGCCAAGGACAACAATGCCAGCGCGACGCTGGGACCGTTCATCCGGCTCTTCGACCGGCACTTCTCGCTCGACGACGTGCGCCAGGCCGAGATCCGCCTGACGGTCGACGGGCCGGAGGGATACCGCCTCGAGGGCGCGAGCGCGATGAACCGGATCAGCCGCGACCCGGCCGACCTGATGGGCGCCACCATCGGCGACGACCACCAATATCCGGACGGCGTCGTGCTCTATCTCGGGACGATGTTCGCGCCGGTCGAGGACCGCGATACCAAGGGCCAGGGCTTCACTCACAAGGTCGGCGATATCGTCACCATCGCCTCGCCGAAGCTCGGGCGGCTCCAGAACCGGATCGTCCATTCCGCCGACGCCGAGCCCTGGACCTTCGGCACCGCCGCGTTGATGCGGAACCTCGCCAAGCGCAAGCTGATCTGAGGATCTGCTCGGAACTCGGCTCGGATGCTGGCTGGATGACGGACATCTTCCCGGGAAGGTGGCTTGCGTCCTTCGAGGCCCGCCTCACGGCGGCGGTGGAGGACCTCCCCGGGCGTCGGCTCTGCGGCCTCAGTTGGCCCAGTCCTCCGGTGGCGGGGGCGGCATGGCACCGGTCATGATCGCGACCGCGTCCGACATCGAGAAACGCTTGGGGTCGATCACCGCGATCCGCCGCCCGAGGCGGTGGATGTGGATGCGGTCGGCGACCT
>JBIQKL010000068.1:0-21250 GCA_044506555.1 Hyphomicrobiales bacterium
GCCGTCACGCCCGGCAGATCGGGAAAGGACACGCCGTAGACGCTGCTCGGCTCCTTGTGAATCAAAGCGATGTAGTGCGTCACGGGCGGCTAGTCCTTCTCCCATCCGGCCTGCTTATAGATCGCGCGGACGGTGCCAAGCGGCAAGTCCTTCTTCGGATGCGTCAGGATCACGACGCGGCGGGAACGCGGTTGCACGAACTTGTGGTGCGACCCGCGGACGGACACTAACTCAAAGCCATCGTGCTTGAGCCGCCTGACTATATCCCGACTGTCGCGAAGCACGAACCCTCACATCCCGCGATAGTTGGGGCCGCCGCCGCCTTCGGGCGGAACCCAGTTGATGTTCTGGTTGGGGTCCTTGATGTCGCAGGTCTTGCAGTGGACGCAGTTGGCGGCGTTGATCTGGTAGCGGAGCCCGCCGGCGTCATCGACCCACTCGTAGACCGCCGCCGGGCAATAGAGAGCCGAGGGCCCGCCATAGACATCGTGCTCGGATGAGCGCTGGAGCGCGGGGTCGAGCACCTCGAGGTGCGGCGGCTGGTCCTCCTCGTGGTTGGTGCCGGCGAGGAACACCGACGACAGGCGGTCGAAGGTCAGCGCACCGTCGGGCCTGGCATAGTCGATCTTCCTGGCCTTTGCGGCCGGCTGGAGCGTCTCGTAGTCCGCCTTGCCGTGACGCAGGGTGAAGGGCGAAAGCCGCAGCGTATTCAGCCACATGTCGAGCCCGCCGGCGACGATGCCGAGCACCGTGCCGAGCTTCGACCACAAGGGCTTCACGTTTCGGACCGGATAGAGGTCGCCGCCGATCTCGGAGTCGCGCCAGGAATCCTCGTAGGCGGTCAGCTCGTCGTTGGCGCGGCCAGCGGCGAGCGCGTCGGCGACGTGATCGGCGGCGAGCATGCCGGAAACGACCGCGTTATGGCTGCCCTTGATGCGCGGCACGTTGACGAAGCCGGCCGCGCAACCGACCAGCGCGCCGCCGGGGAAGGCGAGCTTCGGCACCGACTGCCAGCCGCCCTCGGTGATCGCCCGCGCGCCGTAGGAGAGGCGGCGGCCGCCCTCCAGCAGCGGCGCGATGGCCGGATGGGACTTGAAGCGCTGGAACTCGCCGAAGGGCGAAAGGTGCGGGTTGCGGTAGTTGAGGTGCACGACGAATCCGACCGACACCAGGTTCTCGCCGTAGTGGTAGAGGAACGAGCCCCCGCCGGTGCGGTTGTCGAGGGGCCAGCCGAAGGTGTGCTGGACGAGTCCGGGGCGATGCTTGGCCGGATCGACCTGCCACAGCTCCTTGATGCCGATGCCGTATTTCTGCGGCTCGCGCGCCAGGCCGTAGCGGGCGATCAGGCCCTTGGCGAGAGAGCCGCGCGCGCCTTCGGCGACGAGCGTGTACTTCGCCTGGAGCGCCATGCCGCGCTGGAAGCCGGATTTCGGCTGCCCGTCCTTGCCGATCCCCATGTCGCCGGTGGCGATGCCGGTGACCGCGCCGCTCGAATCGTGGAGGGTCTCGGTGGCGGCGAAGCCGGGGAAGATCTCGACGCCGAGCGCCTCGGCCCGCTCGCCCAGCCATCGGCAGAGATCGCCGAGGGAGGCGATGTAGTTGCCGTGGTTGGACATCAGCGGCGGCATCATGAAATTCGGCAGTCGCAGCGATCCGGCAGGCCCGAGCCACAGGAAGCGGTCATCGGTGACCGCCTCGGAAAGCGGCGCCCCCATCGTGCGCCAATCCGGCAGCAGCTTGTTCAGCCCGACCGGGTCGATCACCGCACCGGAAAGGATGTGCGCACCGACCTCCGACCCTTTCTCGATGACGACCACGGAAATGTCGGGGTCGCGCTGCTTGAGCCGGATCGCGGCCGCGAGCCCGGCCGGACCGGCGCCGACCACCACGACGTCGAAGGCCATCGATTCTCGGTCGGTAAGGTCGGTCTGAGTCATGGGATCGGCGGTCTCCGCAAAAATGGAACTGTTCCGGTCTATGCTGATCACATCGCCTGCGCGGCGATTTCGAACGAGCGGAGACGTGCGGCGTGATCGAATATCTGCCCGGTCAGCATGAGTTCGTCCGCCCCGGTCCGTGCGGCGAATGCGGCGATGCCGGACTTCACCGTTTCGGGCGTACCCACCACGGTACAGGCGAGCGCCTGGTCGAGCGTGAAGAGGATGCGGTCGTCGAGCCCCTTGCCGAAGTCGTCGACCGGGGCCGGCAGCTTGCCCGGCTGGCCGGTGCGAAGGTTCACGAAAGCCTGCTGGAGCGAGGAGAACATCCGTTCCGCCTCGCGCGTCGTGTCCGCCGCGAAGACGTTGAGGGCAAGCATCATATGTGGTTTCGGCCATCGTTCGGACGGCCGGAACGCGGTGCGGTAGACCTCGATCGCCTCCTCCATCATGCCCGGCGCGAAATGCGATGCGAAGGCGTAGGGCAGACCCAGCGCCGCGGCGAGCTCAGCTCCGAACAGGCTCGAGCCGAGCATCCAGACCTCGACGTCGGCGCCCTCCCCCGGAATGGCTCGGACCCGGAGGGCGTCGCCCGCCGGCCGGAAGTAGTGCATCAGCTCGACGACGTCCTGCGGGAAGGCGTCGACGTCGCCGGCAAGGGTTCGGCGGAGGGCGCGGGCCGTCGCCATGTCGGTGCCGGGCGCACGACCGAGGCCGAGATCAATACGGCCGGGATGAAGCGCGGCGAGCGTCCCGAACGCCTCCGCCACCATCAGCGGCGCATGGTTGGGGAGCATGATGCCACCCGAGCCGACCCGGATGGTCGAGGTCGCGGCGGCAACGTGGGCGATCACCACCGCGGTCGCGGCGCTGGCGATGCCGGGCATGTTGTGATGCTCGGCGAGCCAGTAGCGGCGATACCCCCATTCCTCGGCATGCCGCGCGAGATCGAGGGTGTTACGGAGCGCCGCGGCAGCATCGCTGCCTTCCGGCACGGGAGCGAGATCGAGGACCGAGAGCGGAATCATGGATGCAGATGTATGCGGCCCGCGGCGTCGGCGCCAGTCTTCACCTGCGGAGTGGAGGCATATTCAGGGCGCCCCGCCCGTCAGGGCTTGAGCCTGTACCCGGTCCTGAAGATCCAGGCGACGATCGCGATGCAGACCGCGAGGAAGAACAGCGTTGCCGCCAGGCTGATCCAGACGTTGACGTCGGCGAGGCCGTAGAAGCTCCAGCGGAACCCGGAGACGAGATAGACGACCGGGTTGAACAGGGTCGCCGTCTGCCAGAACGGCGGCAGCATGCTGATCGAGTAGAAGGTGCCGCCGAGGAAGGCGAGCGGCGTGATGATCAGCAGCGGCACGACCTGGAGCTGCTCGAAGCCCTTCGCCCAGATGCCGATGATGAAGCCGAGCAGGGAGAAGGTCAGCGAGGTGAGGATCAGGAACGTCACCATCGTCACCGGATGTTCGATGCGAACGTCGACGAAGAACGTCGCCGTGATCAGGATGATCACGCCGATGACGATCGACTTGGTCGCCGCGGCGCCGACATAGCCGACGACGATCTCGAGATAGGAGACCGGCGCCGACAGCACCTCGTAGATCGTGCCGGTGAACTTCGGGAAATAGATGCCGAACGAGGCGTTCGCGGTGCTCTGGGTGAGAAGCGTCAGCATGATCAGCCCGGGCACCAGGAAGGCGCCGTAGGAGACGCCCTCGATCTCCGGGATCTTCGAGCCGATGGCACCGCCGAAGACCACGAAATAGAGCGAGGTGGAGAGCACCGGCGAGGCGACGCTCTGCATCAGCGTCCGCGCCGCGCGCGCCATCTCGAAATAGTAGATCGTCCAGACCGCCCGGAGGTTCATTGCCCGTTCCTCACGAGGTTGACGAAGATGTCCTCGAGCGAGGTCTCGCTGGTGCGAAGATCGCGGAAGCGGACGCCGGCGGCCGCAAGGTCGGCGAGCAGCGCGGTGATCCCGGTCCGCTCGCCCTCGGTGTCGTATTCGTAGACGAGTTCCTTGCCGCCGGCGGCCAGCGCCAGGCCGCGGCGGGCCAGCGTCTCGGGGATCGCGGCCAGCGGCTCGTGAAGGATGAGCCGCAGCTCCTTCCGCCCGAGCTTCCGCATCAGGTCCGCCTTCTCCTCGACGAGGATGATGCGGCCCTTGTTGATGACGCCGACCCGGTCGGCCATCATCTGCGCCTCCTCGATGTAATGCGTGGTGAGGATGATGGTGACACCCGACCGGCGCAGCCCGCGGACGACGTCCCACATGTCGCGACGGAGCTCGACGTCGACGCCGGCGGTCGGCTCGTCGAGGAACAGGATGCGCGGCTCGTGGGCCAGCGCCTTGCCGATCATCACGCGCCGCTTCATGCCGCCCGACAGCGTGACGATCTTGTCGTTCTTCTTGTCCCACAGCGAAAGCTGGCGAAGCAGCCGCTCCAGGTAGGCGGGGTCCTTCGGCCGGTTGAACAGACCGCGACTGAAGCGCAGCGCATCCCACACCGTGTCGAACGGGGCGATCGTCAGCTCCTGGGGCACGAGGCCGATGAGCGCTCGCGCGGCCCGATACGAAGCCGCAATGTCATGGCCGCCGGCCGTCACCACGCCCGTGGTGGGATTGACGATGCCGCAGATGATGGAAATCAGCGTCGTCTTGCCCGCCCCGTTCGGTCCGAGCAGCGCGAAGATCTCGCTCTCGCGTATCCCGAGATTGATGTCGGTGAGTGCCGTAAAGCCCGAATCATAGGTCTTCGACAGGTGCGATACCGAGATGATCGGGGACATTCGGGCACGATCCTTGTCGGAAGAGGGGCGAAAAGGTCGCTCCCATGTAGGTGCGCCGGCGGACAGGCCAAGTACGGGACGCCGCATTTTTCGGCAAGCCCGCACGGGGCGTCCATACCGCCGATCCTGACAGAATGCGGCAGGAGTGCCGGGTGGCGGGAACCGGATGGACGGTCGCCGCGTTGCCTCTGCCGACCCACCCCGCAAAGGATTCACCCCATGAAGACCCTGGACGACGCCTTCAAGCACACGCTCATGGACGTCTACTATGCCGAGAAGGCGCTCACGAAAGCGTTGCCGAAGATGGCCTCGGCGGTCTCGAACAAGGCGCTGAAATCAGCGATCGAGGAGCACCTCGAGGAGACCAAGGGCCAGGTCAAGACCCTGGAAGCGGTGTTCAAGTCGATCGGGGAGAAGGCTTCCGGCGAGAAGTGCGATGCCATCGAGGGGCTGATCAAGGAATCCGAAGGCGTTATCGAGGAAGCCGACGGCAGCGTCGCCCTTAATGCCGGGGTCCTGGCCGCGGCCCAGGCCGTCGAACACTACGAGATCGCCCGCTACGGCTCGCTCCGGGAATGGGCAAAGGTGCTCGGCCATGAAGAGGCCCATGAGCTTCTCGGCAGCATCCTCGACCAGGAAAAGGCCGCGAACTTCAAGCTCACCAACCTCGCGGTGTCATCGATCAACCGCGCATAGCAGTAAACCGGGCCGCATAGCGCGCCCCTCCCTCGCGCTATGCGGTCATGGGGCGAAGGCCCGGCGGTCCCTCCCCCCGCCGGGCCTTCAGCACGCATGGGGGATGCCCCACGGTCGCGAGCAGTGACGCGGCTAGTGCAATTTGCTTCAACACGGGTAGTCTCCGTGCCGCCTTCGTTGCCCGCTCCGTCCCGCAACGTGGCGTCCCGGATCGATGTTCCCGGAGACACGCAAGAGTGACCGTCAGAGACCCGCAGAACCGATGATGCAGCCACCCGTGCCTGACGCCCGCGACGCCGCCGCCCTGGTGGCGTGGTACGCGGAGATGGGCGTCGACGTGGCGCTCGACGAAGCTCCGGCGGACCGGCTTGCCGAACGCGCTCCGGCGGCGCCGTCGCGGGCTCCGGATCCGGAGCGATCCGGGGGGCGCGACGACACGCCGGCCCCGGTCCGCATCGCCGCCGCGACCGCGCGGGCCATGCCGCTCGAGGAGACCTCCCGGGCCGCCCGGGCCGTCGCCCAGGCCGCCGGCACGCTCGACGAGCTTCGCGCCGCGCTCGACGCCTTCGAAGGCTGCAACCTCCGCCTCACCGCGACCCGCATGGTGTTCGCCGACGGCGCCCCCGGCAGCCGCGTGATGCTGGTCGGCGAAGCGCCGGGCCGCGACGAGGATCTGCAGGGCCGCCCGTTCGTCGGCCGCTCGGGCCAGTTGCTGGACCGCATGCTCGCCGCGGTCGGGCTCAGCCGCGAGTCGGTCTACATCGCCAACGTCGTGCCCTGGCGCCCGCCCGGCAACCGCGATCCCGCCCCGCACGAGACGGCCGCCTGCCTGCCCTTCATCAAGCGCCAGATCGAGCTCTGCGACCCGGACTTCCTCGTGCTCCTCGGCAAGGCATCGGCGCATACCCTGCTCGAGACCAGCGAGGGCATCCTTCGGCTCCGCGGGCGGTGGAAGCCCTACGACACCGGCCGCCGGATCATCCAGGCCCTGCCGACGCTCCACCCGGCCTACCTGCTCCGCCAGCCGCTCCAGAAACGCTATGCCTGGCGGGACTTCCTGATGCTGCGGGCGGCGCTCGACAAGGCACCCGCCGGCGACGACTCGTAGAGGCGGCAGCGATGGCCGCGCTCACCACCATCGGCTTCGACGCCGACGACACGCTCTGGCAGAACGAGCACTTCTACAGGCTCACGGAGCAGAAGTTCCTCGACCTGCTCGGCGAGCACGGCGATCGCGAGGCCCTGTCCGCACGGCTGCTCGCGGCCGAGAAGCGCAACCTCGCCCTCTACGGCTTCGGGATCAAGGGCTTCACCCTGTCGATGATCGAGACCGCGATCGAGGTCACCGAGGGCCGGGCATCGGCGGCGATCGTCGCCGAGATCCTGAAGGCGGGCCGCGAGATGCTCCGGCACCCGGTCGAGACCCTCCCCCACGTCCGCGAGACGCTGGAGGCGCTCGCCGGCAGCTACCGTATCGTCATGATCACCAAGGGCGACCTGTTCGACCAGGAGCGGAAGCTGGCCGAATCCGGCCTCGGCGACCTGTTCTCCGGCGTCGAGATCGTCTCGCGGAAGGAAGCCGACACCTACCGGCGCATCTTCGCCACGCACGGCGAGGGACCCGATCGGGCGATGATGGTCGGCAACTCGCTCCGCTCCGACATCGTTCCGGCGATCGCCGCGGGAAGCTGGGCTGTCTACGTGCCGCACGAGCTGAACTGGGTGCTGGAGCATGACGAGGAGCCGGTCGGCGCGCCACGCTACCGCCACCTCGAGCACCTGGGCCACCTGCTGACGCTGATCGCCGAGATCGACGCCGGCCGCGCCTGACCGTCCGTCACCGAATTTTACCCACGAGACGGCCCGGAACCTTGATTTTGCCGGCGTCGGCGGGCCAAGCTCGCCAACGACTCCCCGACGCGCATGACGGGTCGATGGCCTCCACCCTCATCCCCATTGCGGCGCTCCTGCTCAGCTCGGCCTTCCTGCTGATGGCCGGCGGCCTGCACGGGCTGCTCCTGCCGATCCAGGGCACGATCCAGGGCTTCACCACGGTCGAGCTCGGCCTGATCGGCACCGGCTGGTCGATCGGCTTCCTCGCCGGGTGCCTGCTGATGCCGGCGGTGGTGCGCCGGGCGGGCCACGTGCGCAGCTACGGGGTGATGGCCTCGCTCGCCGCCGTCTCCATCCTTTTGAACCTGCTGATCATCTCCCCCGAGGCCTGGATCACGCTCCGCGCCCTCTCCGGCTTCTGCTTCGCCGGCACGGCGATGATCGTCGAATCCTGGCTGAACGAGCGGGCCTCCAAGGAGAATCGCGGCACGATCTTCTCGGTCTACCAGATGGTCGTGTTCGGCGGCTCGACCGCCGGCCAGCTCCTGATGACGATCACGCCGCCGAGCGAATTCTTCTTCTTCGCCATCGGCGCGATCCTCTACTGCCTCGCCATCCTGCCCACGGCCCTGTCGACGGCGCAGCACCCGCAGCCGCTCAAGACGGCGCGGCTCGACATCCGCGCCCTCTACCGGAACTCGCCCGTGGCGGTGGTCGGCTGCGTGCTCATCGGCTTCGTCAACGGCGCCTTCGGCACCCTCGGCGCGGTCTATGCGCAGCGGATCGGGCTGCCGATCCCGAACATCGCGCTGCTGATGGCCGGAGCGGTCCTCGGCGGCTCGCTGATCCAGTTTCCGCTCGGCCGGCTCTCAGACCGCATGGACCGGCGGAAGGTGCTGATCGGCGTCTGCATCGGTGCGATCAGCATCGCGCTCCTGATCGTCATCCTCCAGCCGCGGACGCCGGCGCTGGTGATCGGCCTCGTCGTCATCTTCGGTGCGATGATCTATCCGCAATACGCGATCACCGTCGCGCACGCGAACGACTATGCCGGGGCGGACGAATTCGTGAAGATCGCCGGCGGGCTCCTGCTGCTGCTGGGCGTGGGCACCATGATCGGGCCGATTCTCGCCGCCCAGGCCATGGAGCATTTCATGCCCGAGGGCCTGTTCGCCTTCACCGCGGCCTCGCATCTCTCGCTCGGCCTCTACACCCTGTTCCGCATGACCAAGCGCGGTGCGGCGCCGACCACCGCCTTCCGCAGCGTGGCGCTCGCCAAGGGTGCCGCGGCGACGCCGGAAAGCGTCTCGCTCGACCCGCGCGCCGGCGACGCGGCAGCCGAAGAACCGCCGCCCGTGACCCCGCCTCCCCCCGGCCCGACGCATTTCGAGGCGCCGGTCGCCGAGCCGCCGGTGGCGGCGGAGATCGAGCCGGGAGCCGCGCCGGCGGAACCCGGCACGACGGAGCCTCCTGCCGCCGATGCGGACCGCGAGGGGGAACCCGGACGGGGATAAGTTGCGCCGCACAAGCAACGCGCCCGTTGTGTTGGTTCGCGGGGCTTGATAACGATTGTCGTCAAGAGAAGCCGGCGAACCGAGCTTCCACGGCCCGAACCGGGCAGCCAGGGGGATACGCGCTGGAGCATGGAGTATTTTGTCCAGCAGCTCATAAACGGGCTGACGCTCGGATCGATCTACGGGCTGATCGCGATCGGCTACACGATGGTCTACGGGATCATCGGCATGATCAACTTCGCGCATGGCGACATCTTCATGGTGGGCGCCTTCCTGGCACTCATCGGGCTGATCCTGGTGGGTGTCACCGCAGCGACGCCGGTGCTCATCCTCTTCGCCGCCCTGCTCGTCGTGCTGGTCGGCGCCATGGCCTTCACCTCGGTCTGGGGCTGGACCGTGGAGCGCATCGCCTACCGGCCGCTCCGCGGCTCGTTCCGGCTGGCGCCGCTGATCACGGCGATCGGCATGTCGATCGTGCTCCAGAACTTCGTCCAGATCGTGCAGAGCGCGCGCGTCAAGCCGCTGCCGCCGATCATCAAGGGCGGCATCCCGCTGATGGAGAGCGCTGACGGCTTCACCGTCCAGATCTCCAACATCCAGATGATCATCATCGTCGTCACCGTGGTGCTGATGACGCTCTTCTCGATGATCATCAGCCGGACCGCGCTCGGCCGGGCGCAACGCGCCTGCGAGCAGGATGCGCGGATGGCGGCCCTGCTCGGGGTCAATGTCGACCGCACGATCTCGCTGACCTTCGTCTTCGGCGCGGCGCTGGCCGCAGTCGCCGGGATGATGTTCCTCCTCTACTACGGCGTGATCGACTTCTTCATCGGCTTCAACGCCGGCATCAAGGCGTTCACCGCGGCCGTCCTCGGGGGCATCGGCTCGCTTCCCGGTGCCATGCTCGGCGGCCTTCTGATCGGCCTGATCGAGACGTTCTGGTCGGCCTATTTCTCGGTCGAGTACAAGGACGTCGCCGCCTTCTCGATCCTCGCCATCACCCTCATCTTCCTGCCTTCCGGGCTCCTTGGCCGGCCGGAGGTCGAGAAGGTCTGACGATGGCGGAAGCGACCTCGCCCCAACCCACGGCAGATTTTCGGCCCGAAGGGGCGGAGCTTCAGGCGGAGGAACGCGCGCAGGCGATGGCCGGCGAGCCGCCGTTCTCCCGCGGCCGTCCCGATGCCAACCCGATCGCCCATTCGCTCCGCGACGCGTTGATCGCCGCCGTCGTCGCCCTCGCTCTCTTCGGGCCCCTGGTCGGCCTCGAGACCACGCCGCTCGCCGACGGACTCGGTTTGATCCCGCGCTGGCGGGACGTCGCGGTCATCGTCGCGGCGATCTTCGTCGGCAGGCTGCTTCTCAACCTCTTCGTCTGGCGTTCCTCGACGCCGGTCACCGAGTCCTTCGCCCGCTTCTTCTCCGACGAGCCGGTCCGGGTAAGGGACTGGCCGCCGGTGCTGGCCGTCGCCGCGGCGCTGGTCGCGCTCAATTTCGTCGCAGGGGACGTCGGCCTGGTGGTCGCCCGGCTCGCGCTTGCCGGACTTGTCATCGTCGTCGGCCGCAAGTTCATCGGCCCCTACATGCCGAGCCTGCCCTACGGCCGGATCTTCGGCGTTCTGTTCATCGTCTTCGCGCTGGTGCTGCCGGTCATCTCGCAGATCTGGTTCCCGCAGCAGAGCCGCTACGTGCTCGACCAGGCGATCGTGATCCTGACCTACGTGATGCTCGGCTGGGGTCTCAACATCGTGGTTGGCTACGCCGGGCTGCTCGACCTCGGCTATGTCGCCTTCTATGCGGTCGGCGCCTATTCCTTCGCGCTCCTCGCCTATTATTTCGACCTGAGCTTCTGGGTCTGCCTGCCGCTCGCCGGCATCCTGGCGGCGATATGGGGCATGATCCTCGGCTTCCCGGTGCTCCGGCTGAGGGGCGACTACCTGGCGCTGGTCACGATCGCCTTCGGCGAGATCGTCCGCATCGTGCTGATCAACTGGTCGGATTTCACCGGCGGCCCGAACGGCATCTCGAACATCCCGCGGCCGTCCTTCTTCGGCATCGCCTTCGAGCGCGGCGAAGGCGGCTTCGCCGACGCCTTCGGGCTGACCTTCTCGCCCATGCACCGCATCATCTGGCTCTACTACATCATCCTGGTCCTGGCGATGATCACCGCCGCGGTCGGCGCCAGGCTCCGCAAGCTCCCGGTCGGCCGCGCCTGGGAGGCGCTCCGGGAGGACGAGATCGCCTGCCGCTCGCTCGGCATCAACACCACCAAGACCAAGCTCAGCGCCTTCGCTATCGGCGCCATGTTCGCCGGCTTCGCCGGCTCGTTCTTCGCCACGCGGCAGGGCTTCATCTCGCCCGAATCGTTCAACGCTCTCGAATCGTTCCTGATCCTCGCCGTGGTGGTGCTCGGCGGCCTCGGCAGCCAGCTGGGCGTGGTGATCGCCGTGATCTTCCTCAACACGGTCTTCGAGCTCCGCGAGCTCGCCGAGTACCGCATGCTGATCGTCGGCCTGTCGATGGTGCTGATCATGGTGTGGAAGCCGCGCGGCCTGATCTCCACCCGCCAGCCGTCCGCCTTTCTCAGGGAGCGGAAGACCGTGTCGGCCGAAAACGTGAGCCAGGGACACGGATGAGCACCTGGGACGACGATCCCCTCCTCCAGGTCGAGCAGCTGACGATGCGCTTCGGCGGCCTCGTCGCGATCAACGCTCTGTCGTTCGCGGTCGGCCGCGGCGAAATCACGGCCCTGATCGGCCCCAACGGCGCCGGCAAGACGACCGTGTTCAACTGCATCACCGGCTTCTACAAGCCGACCGAGGGACGCCTCGCGATGGCGCCGCATCCCGGGGCGTTCGACGGTCTCGCCGCGGTGACGGCCAGCGGCCAGGCGACGGTCGACGGCAAGCTGTTCCTGCTCGAGCGGATGCCGGACTACGAGATCGCCCAGTTCGGGCGCGTCGCCCGCACGTTCCAGAACGTCCGCCTGTTCGGCGGCATGACCGCGCTGGAGAATCTGCTCGTCGCGCAGCACAACCGCCTGATGAAGGCGTCCGGCTTCTCGATCGCCGGCCTCCTCGGCCTGCCCGGCTATCGCGACGGCACCCGCGACGCCATGGAGAAGGCCAAGTACTGGCTCGAGCATGTCGGCCTGACCCAGCGCGCCGACGACGCCGCGGGCGACCTGCCCTACGGCGCGCAGCGCCGTCTCGAGATCGCGCGGGCGATGTGCACCGACCCGGTGCTGCTTTGCCTCGACGAGCCCGCCGCCGGCCTCAACCCGCGCGAATCGGCCGAGCTGAACGAACTGCTCCGCTATATCCGCAACGAGCACAGGATCGCGGTGCTGCTGATCGAGCACGACATGGGCGTGGTCATGGAGATATCCGACCACATCGTGGTTCTCGACTACGGCCAGAAGATCTCCGACGGCACGGCCGAGTTCGTCCGCACCGACCCGCGCGTGATCGCCGCCTATCTCGGCGTCGAGGACGAAGAGGTCGAGGCGGTCGAACAGGAGGTCGGGGTATGAGCGCCGTCGCCGCCGCGGCGCCGGCCGTGCCGCTCCTCACCGTCCGCGGCGTGACCACCTATTACGGCAAGATCATCGCGCTCCGGGGCGTCGACATCGACGTCAACCGGGGCGAGATCGTCACCCTGATCGGCGCCAACGGGGCCGGCAAGTCGACCCTGATGATGACCATCTGCGGTACGCCGCAGGCGCGCGACGGCCGGATCGTCTTCGACGGAACCGACATCACGCGGATGCCGACCCACGAGATCATGCGCCTGTCGATCGCCCAGTCCCCCGAGGGGCGGCGGATCTTCCCGCGCATGACCGTGCTCGAGAACCTCCAGATGGGCGCGGCGTCGATCGGCTTCGAACGCTTCGAGGAGGACCTCGACAAGATCTACGAGATGTTCCCGGTCCTGAAGCGGCGCGCCACCCAGCGCGGCGGCACGCTGTCCGGCGGCGAGCAGCAGATGCTCGCCATCGGCCGGGCGCTGATGAGCCGCCCGAGGCTCCTGCTCCTCGACGAGCCCTCGCTCGGGCTTGCGCCGCTGATCGTGCGCCAGATCTTCGATGCGCTCCGCGCGCTCAACCAGCGCGAGGGGCTGACCGTGTTCCTGGTCGAGCAAAACGCCTACCACGCGCTCAAGCTAGCCCACCGCGGCTACGTGATGGTCAACGGACGCATCACCATGTCGGGCAGCGGCAGGGAACTCCTCGCCCGCGAGGAAGTGCGTTCGGCCTATCTGGAGGGCGGCCGCCACTGAGGCGCCGGGATGTGGCCATGCAAGGCATGATCTTCGAACGCGGCATCATCGATTTCCTGCTCATCACCTGCTTCATCGGCGGCGGCGCGGCCTATCTCACCGGCCGGGCGGTGGCGATCACCTGGCGACCGATCCCCTATCTCGTCCTCTACCTGTTCCTGCTGGCCTGCGCCGCGCGCTTCATCCATTACGCGCTGTTCGAGGGCACCCTGCTCTCGCTCCACTTCTTCCTGGTCGACGCGGTGGTACTGCTCGCGCTCGGCTGGCTCGGCTTCCGGATAACGCGCGCCCGCCAGATGGCCGGACAGTATTCGTGGCTCTATCGGCGATCCGGCCCGCTTTCATGGCGGTTGCGGCGAGATTCCGAGGCTTGAAAGCTCATGCAGACGCGTCCGAACCGAGTTGCATGGCATTTGGCGGCGCGATACCTTCTTTTTCAAGCTGGGACGACCCGGCTCAACATTCGGTGGCAAGATCACCGAAAGCTCCAGGGGAGTAGTTCGACATGAAGAAACTGCTTTTCGCCGGCGTCGCATTGTCGGCGATCACGGCTTTCGGCGCGTCCGCGAGCGCCGATATCACCATTGCCGTCGCGGGACCGATGACCGGGCAGTACGCCGCGTTCGGCGAGCAGATGAAGGCCGGCGCCGAGCAGGCCGTGGCCGACATCAACGCCGCGGGCGGCGTGCTCGGGGAGCAGCTGGTTCTCGAAGTGGGTGACGACGCCTGCGATCCCAAGCAGGCGGTCGCCGTCGCCAACCAGTTCGCTGGCAAGGGCGTGGTGTTCGTCGCGGGCCACTTCTGCTCCGGCTCCTCGATCCCGGCCTCCGCGGTCTACAACGACTCGAACATCGTCCAGATCTCACCGGCTTCGACCAATCCGAAGTTCACCGACGAGCGGCCGGGGCCGGGCGTGTACCGCATGTGCGGCCGCGACGACCAGCAGGGCCAGGTCGCCGGCGCGTTCCTCGCCGAGACGTTCGCCGACAAGAACATCGCGATCATCGACGACAAGAGCGCCTACGGCAAAGGCCTCGCCGACGAGACCCGCAAGTACATGAACGCGGCCGGCAAGACCGAAGTGATCAACGAATCGTACAATGCCGGCGAGAAGGACTACAGCGCGCTGGTCTCGAAGCTCAAGGCAGCGAATGTCGACGTGCTTTATGTCGGCGGCTATCACACCGAAGCCGGCCTCATCAAGCGCCAGATGGTCGACCAGGGCATGGATACCTTGCTGATCTCGGGCGATGCGCTGGTCACCGACGAATACTGGCAGATCACGGGCGACGCCGGCGCCGGCACGCTCATGACCTTCTCGCCGGATCCGCGCAAGAACCCGGTGGCCAAGCCCGTCGTCGACGCGCTCGAGGCCGCCGGCAAGACCGCCGAGGGCTATTCGCTCTACACCTACGGCGCGATCCAGGCCTGGGCCGACGCGGCCACGGCCGCGGGCAGCACCGACTTCGATCCGGTGGTCGCCGAACTCAACGAGGCCGAGTTCGACACGGTCCTCGGGCACCTGAGCTTCGACGAGAAGGGCGACGTCACCCTGCCCGGCTACGTCTTCTACGAGTGGAAGAACGGCACCTACGACTACATGGAGTAGCCGTCCCGGCCGAACCTTCGCGAACCCCGGCGGCAACGCCGGGGTTCTGCCTTCGTGGCGATGTCATATTCTCGCTCCATGAACCGGCCGCTCCGCAACCTCATCACCGACGTCGACGGCCTCCGGGTCGGCAATGCGCAGGACGACCGGGTGAAGTCCGGCGTCACCGTCGTCGTCTGCGACGCACCGACGGTGGCTTCGGTGCACGTCATGGGCGGTGCGCCCGGTGCGCGCGAGACCGACCTGCTCGCGCCGGAACAGACCGTCCAGGCGATCGACGCGCTCGTGCTGTCGGGCGGCTCCGCCTTCGGCCTCGATGCCGCCGGCGCGGTCATGACGGCGCTCGCCGCGGCCGGTCGCGGCTTCGCGGTCGGACCGGCCCGCGTGCCGCTGGTGCCGGCCGCGATCCTGTTCGATCTCGTCAACGGCGGCGACAAGGACTGGGGTTCGGCGCCACCCTATGCCCGCCTCGGCGCGGAAGCCTTCGCGGCCGTCGACCTCGATTTCGCCCTCGGCACGGCCGGCGCCGGGGCCGGCGCCACCACCGTCAACCTCAAGGGCGGCCTGGGCTCGGCCTCGATGCGGCTCGACGACGGCACGGTCGTCGCCGCGCTGGTCGCAGTCAACGCCCTCGGCCAGGCGACGCTCGGCGACGGGCCGCATTTCTGGGCGGCGCCGTTCGAGACGGCCGGCGAGTTCGGCGCCCGCGGCTGGCCCTCGGACCCCGGCAGCGCCTCGGTGCTCCGCCACAAGGGGCAGTCGCTGCCGATCGAGAACACGACGATCGGCGTCGTCGCCACCGACGCGACGCTGACCAAGGCGGAGGCCAAGCGGCTTGCGGTGATGACCCACGACGGCTTCGCCCGGGCGCTGTGGCCGGCGCACACGCCGTTCGACGGCGACCTCGTGTTCTCGCTCGCGACGGCGCGGAGGCCGCGCCCCGAGACGGTGGACATGGTGGCGCTCGGCGCGGCAGGGGCGGCGTGCATGGCGCGCGCCATCGCCCGCGGCGTCTACATGGCGGCACCGGCGCCCGGCGACCTCGTGCCGACCTGGCAGCAGAAGTTCGGCTGAGCCGCACCCGAAGTTGCACCGGGGCCGGACGCATGGTACCCGCGCCCATGGCCCGACAGACCCTCATCGCCCCCTCGATCCTCGCCTCCGATTTCGCCCGGCTCGGCGAGGAGGTAGCAGCGATCGACACGGCCGGCGCCGACTGGATCCATCTCGACGTGATGGACGGCCATTTCGTACCGAACATCACGTTCGGGCCGCCGGTGGTCGCGGCGCTCCGCGGCGTGACGAAGAAGCCGTTCGACTGCCATCTGATGATCGCGCCGGCGGATCCGCAACTGGCCGCCTTCGCCGAGGCGGGGGCCGACACGATCACGATCCACCCGGAGGCGGGGCCGCACCTCCATCGTTCGCTGCAGGCGATCCGCGGGCTCGGCAGGAAGGCCGGGGTGGCGCTCAACCCGGCGACGCCGGTCGACGCGCTTGCCCACGTGCTCGATCTCGTCGATCTCGTCCTGGTGATGAGCGTCAACCCGGGCTTCGGCGGACAGGCCTTCATCCCGGAGTCGATCGCCAAGATCCGCGCCGTCCGCGACCTGATCGGCGATCGCGACATCCTCATCGAGGTCGATGGCGGCGTCACGCCCGACAATGCCGGCGCCATCGCCGAAGCCGGCGCCGACGTGCTGGTGGCCGGATCGTCGGTGTTCCGGGGCGGCTCCTATGCCGCCAACATCGCTGCGCTGCGCGACGCGGCCGACACCGTGGCCGCATGACGATGTGGGGGCAGCCTCCCCCGCCGTCATGCCCGGGCTCGTCCCGGGCATCCATGCGAATGCGGCGCCCCCGAACGGACGTGGATGGCCGGGACAAGCCCGGCCATGACGTGGCGGGGCGGCCGGGACGCGCTTCCTTCCATCGCCACCGACAAGCGGTTTCCATCCCATGATCCCACGCTATTCCCGCCCCGAGATGGCGGCCATCTGGTCGCCGGAGACGCGCTTCCGCATCTGGTTCGAGATCGAGGCGGCGGCGCTCGAGGGCATGGCCGAGATCGGTGCGGTGCCGCAGGAGGCCGCCAGGATCGTCCGCGAGCGCGGCGACAAGGCGGTGTTCGACGTCGCCCGGATCGACGCGATCGAGCGCGAGACCAAGCACGACGTCATCGCCTTCCTGACCCACCTCGCCGAGCTGGTCGGCCCCGAAGCGCGCTACGTGCACCAGGGCATGACCTCGTCGGACGTCCTCGACACCTGCTTCGCGGTGCAGCTCGTCCGCGCCGCCGACCTGCTGCTGGCCGATATCGACCGCCTGCTCGCCGCGCTCAAGCAGCGCGCCCACGAACACAAGGACACGGTCACCATCGGCCGGAGCCACGGCATCCACGCCGAGCCGGTCACCTTCGGGCTCAAGATGGCCTTCGCCTATGCCGAGTTCGCCCGTGCCCGCCGGCGGATCCACGCGGCGCGCGAGGAAGTGGCGGTGGCGGCGATCTCCGGCGCGGTCGGCACCTTCGCCAATATCGACCCGCGGGTGGAGGAGCACGTCGCCCGCGCTCTCGGCCTCCGGCCCGAGGCGATCTCGACGCAGGTGATCCCCCGTGACCGCCACGCGATGTACTTCGCCACGCTCGGCGTGGTCGCCTCGTCGGTCGAGCGGCTCGCGACCGAGATCCGCCACCTCCAGCGCACCGAGGTGCGCGAGGTCGAGGAGTTCTTCTCGCCTGGGCAGAAGGGCTCCTCGGCGATGCCGCACAAGCGGAACCCGGTGCTGTCCGAGAACCTCACCGGCCTCGCCCGGCTGGTGCGCTCGATGGCGCTGCCGGCGATGGAGGACGTGGCGCTGTGGCACGAGCGCGACATCTCGCACTCCTCGGTCGAGCGCGTGATCGGCCCCGACGCCACCATCGCCCTCGATTTCGCGCTTCACCGGCTCGCGGGGCTGATCGAGAACCTGCTCGTCTATCCGGATGCGATGCAGGCCAACCTCGACCGTCTCGGCGGGCTCGTCCACTCGCAGGGCGTGCTGCTCGCATTGACGAAATCCGGCATGAGCCGGGAGGAAGCCTATGCCGCCGTCCAGCGGAACGCGATGCCGGTGTGGGAAGGCAAGGGCAGCTTCCTCGACCTTCTCAAGCACGATCCGGAGGTTTCCGCACGTATTCCGGCCGCGGACCTCGAGGCGCTCTTCGACGTTTCACCCCATACCGCCCACGTCGACGAGATATTCCACCGCGTCTTCGGCCTCGACGGCTAAGGAGCCCGACCCATGGCAACGCCGCTCTACGACATTCCGCTCACCCGCATCGACGGCAAGCCGGCGACCCTCGGCGAATATCAGGGCGACGTGCTGCTCATCGTCAACGTCGCCTCGAAGTGCGGGCTGACGCCGCAATATGACGGCCTCGAGAAGCTCTATGCGGAGCACCGGGCCGAGGGGCTCGACGTGCTCGGCTTCCCGTGCAACCAGTTCGCCGGACAGGAGCCGGGGACCGAGGCGGAGATCGCCGAGTTCTGCCGGCTGACCTACGGCGTCCAGTTCCCGATGTTTTCGAAGCTCGACGTCAAGGGGCCGGCGCAACATCCGCTCTACGCGGCGCTGGTCGCGGCGCGGCCGAAGCGCACCCTGAGCCCGGCCATCGACAACCCGCCGCCGCCCGAGGGCGACGTCCGCTGGAACTTCGAGAAGTTCCTGGTGAGCCGCGACGGGCGCGTGGTCGGACGCTTCGACCCCAAGGTCACGCCGGACGATCCGGTGCTGGTCGACGCCGTCGAGGCGGAGCTCGCCAAGACCAACTGACTTCACGCCCGCATCGCGGGCGCTATGGTCAGCAGTGAGGGCCGGCCGGACGCATCGCGCCCGGCCGTGATGCCGGTCAGTCGCGATCCCAGACGAGACCGGAGCGGTAGACGATGCCGGCGATGACCGCGCCCGCGAGCGGCGCAAGGATGAACAGCCAGAGCTGGGAGAGCGCCTGTCCGCCGACCAGCAGCGCCGGGCCGAGGCTCCGCGCCGGGTTGACCGACACGCCGGTGACGTTGATCCCGACGATGTGGATCACCGCGAGCGTCAGCCCGATCGCCATGCCGGCGAAGCCGGCGATGTGCAGCGGCGTACCCTGCCGCGTCACGCCGAGGATCACGACGAGGAAGAGAAGCGTCGCGACGACCTCGAAGACCAGCGCGGAGAGCGTGTTGTATTCGCCGAGATATCCCGGGCCCCAGCCGTTGGCGCCGAGGCCGCCGTCCCAGCCCGATGCCTTGCCGGCCATGATGAGCGCGAGAACGGCAGCGCCTGCGATCGCGCCGAGGCACTGGGCAATGACATACTGCACCATCTCACCCGCCGGCATGCGGCCCGCGATCCACACGCCGACGCTGACGGCCGGATTGACGTGGCAGCCCGACACCTGGCCGATGCCATAGGCCATGGCGACGATGGCGAGCCCGAAGGCGAAGGCGATGCCGAGCACGCCGACGGTGGTGGCTCCCACCGCGGGCCCCGCGATCACAGCCGCGCCGCACCCGAACAGGACAAGCGTGAAGGTACCGATGAATTCGGCAAGCATCTTCTTCATGACGATTCTCCCGGCAGAATCAGTTCTGCCCGGGAATCGTATTGCGCCGCCGGTTTGCCGCCGCTAGACGCCCGTGATGCACAGAAAGCGGGCCGTCAGACCGACGCCGCGGCCTTCTGTACCCAACAATCCCGCACATCGACGATCATGGGAGAGGCGTCGGCAGGAACGCCGCACGTCGTGGCTCAGAAAGAGCGACAGCGCAGAAAGGGCATGAGACCCTTTGCTGCGCTGTCCGGCATTCGCATCTGTTGCGGCAGCCGCCCCGTTCCCCCGAAGTCACGGCCTTATCCCCGTCCCCATTAACCTGCGCGGGGCCGTTCCGGACAAGTTAATTCGAATGCCGTCGTGGCTTTTGCGCGCAGTTGTTGCAGATGCGCCACGATGCGGTCGTTCGAGACGCTGTCTTAGGGGGCTCTGACGGCAGCGAGCATCGCCTTGGCACCTTCGGCGAGATAGGCCTGATCGCTGCCGACCGTGACGAAGCGATAGCCGCAATCGACGAAGAACCGCGCGCGGACGGCATTGACGGCGAAGGCGCCGGCGATCTTGCCTGCGGCGTTCGCCCTGTCGGCAAGCTTTCGGATCGGGGCATCGAGCCAATCCGCGGTCGCCGCGATCTCCTTGCCGCCGGATAGCGTGACCGACAGGTCCGACGGCCCCATGAAGACGCCGTCGATCCCCTCGACCGCGAGGATGTCGTCGACCACGTCCAGCGCCCGTGCGGTCTCCACCATGGCGAAGACCACGGTGGTCCGGTTCGCGGTGCGAAGCTGGGTCGGCATGTCGGGCACGCCGAGGACGGTGAGCGCGCGGATCGGCCCCCAGCTCCGGTCGCCGACCGGCGGATACTTGGTGGCGGCGACCAGAGCCCTGGCGTCGTCGGCGCTGTTGATCATCGGCGCGATGACCGCCTCCGCGCCGAAATCGAGCGCCCGGCTCGCCATCGAGAAGTCGCCGACGGCGACACGCACGACCGCCGGCTTGCCGGCATAGGCGATGGCCGTGATCGAGCGCATCACCGACTGCATGTCATGCAGCCCGTGCTGCATGTCCATGGTCACGGCATCGAAGCCCTGGCGCGCGACGAGCTCGGCGACCAGCGGCTCGGGAAGCTGCGTCCACCCCGAGATCAGCGTCTCCCCGGCGCGGAGGCGCTCGGCCAGTCCGGTCATCCCCCGGGCCCTTCGTCCCGGCTACGTGCCGGCTTCGATCTGGTCGATCGCGGTCGCCATCAGTTCCTCCATCGTCCGGCGGATCTGATGGTCGGACTGGGCCACGCCCGCGGCATCGAAGTCGCCGCGGATCTTGCGGAACACGTCCTCGTCGCCGTGCTCCTCGAAATCGGCGGCGATCACCTCCCGGGCATATTCCTGTGCCGCGTCGCCGCTCTTGCCGAGCTTCTCCGCGGCCCACAGGCCGAGAAGCTTGTTGCGGCGAGCTTCGGCCTTGAAGCGGAGCTCCTGATCCCGCGCGAACTTGGCCTCGAACGCGTCCTGGCGCTTGTCGAAAGTGGTCACGAACCGGCTCCTCGTGGCGAATGTCGCTGAACTTCGGCGGCACTTGCATATCGTCTGGCCATGACTAAATCAACGCCGTGACCGACCCTCGCGGGCACCGCATGCCGGCCATTCCAGGCCGTGCGATTGTTTATCGGTAACCGATGTCCTATGGTCTCCGCGAGCGGCGGTCCCGCAACTTCGAGTCGGCCGTAGTCTCCTGATTCGGCAAGGTATTCCTCCGGACCCCACTGGAAAATGGACATCCTCAAACCACGGTATGTGCCCATGAATCGTCGTCGGCGCATTTATGAAGGCAAGGCCAAGATCCTGTTCGAAGGCCCGGAACCCGGCACCCTCGTCCAGTTCTTCAAGGACGAAGCCACTGCGTTCAACAAGAAGAAGATGGAGGTCGTCGACGGAAAAGGCGTCCTCAACAACCGCATTTCCGAGCACATCTTCAACCACCTGAACCGGATGGGCATTCCCACCCACTTCATCAA
>JBIQKL010000069.1:0-13145 GCA_044506555.1 Hyphomicrobiales bacterium
GTGGCGGAGAGGATGGGATTCGAACCCACGATACGACTTTTGACCGTATACTCGCTTAGCAGGCGAGCGCCTTCGACCACTCGGCCACCTCTCCTCGCGCGGCTCACGGGATAGACGGTGTTGGGCGCTTGATCAAGCGCGCTTGGCGCGCCGGTCCTGCGACCGCCGGTCGGAGGCGTCCGGCAGATAGCCGAAGCGCTTCATCACCGGGCCGTGGTCGGCCACGATCCGCGCGACCTGCGCCTCGCTCAAACGCTCGCGCCATTGCCCCGCCCGGCCCTCGCGGAAGAAGGCCGCCTCCGACTTCGCAGGCTTCTCCGCGAAGCCGTCGCGGTCCTCCTGGCCGCGAAGCCGGTCGAAGCGCGACAGGGCAATCGCCCGGCGCAGCTGCTCGCGCGTCGGCTTGAGCTGGATATGGCGGGCGATCTTGAGAAATCCCGCCTCCGGGTTGTCGAGAAGGTCCTCGTATCGGACCACGAGGACGGCCGGATGGGGCGGGCGCGTCCAGCTCTCGACGTTCTCGCTCCACGAGCCCATGACGACGCGCACCTTCTCGATGCCGTTGTCGTTGGTGCGGCCAACGCCCCAGCCGCGGGTCGCCATGCGCGCGATCATCGCGTCGATGTCGACATGGTTGAGATGCGCATAGGAAATGGCGACGTCGAGCGGATTGCGCACGATATAGATCGCCCCGAGGCTCACCCCCATGTTGATGAGGGGAACGCCGTGGTCGAGCGCATTGGCGTTGTGAGTCTTGACGTAGATCGTGCGCCCCGCCGATTCGGCGATCGCCGCCTGCACCCAGGGGCGCGCCGCCGCGATTTCCGCCGGGCTCGCGAGGAACACCGCCTTGTTCAGGAAGCGCGGATAGAGGGCGGCGGCGTTCTCGACCACGCTGCCTTCCTCGATCCGGTTGATGTCGATTTCCTCGATGCCGGGATCGCGCATGACCGCGGCAAGCCCGTGCAGGAAGGCGCGCGTCCACGTGTTGCCGGAGCGGGGATAGGACGCGATCCAGATGATTCCCTTGCGGTTGTCGCTGCCGAGGACGGGCATGTCGCTGCTCTTCCGGGTGCCGATTCGTGAGGATATGCCGCCGAGGTTACTGGCGGCGGCGGCGCAAGTCTCGTTTCAGGCCTGCTGCTCCGGAAGGTAGCCGAAACGGCGCATGAGGGGGTGGTGGGCTTTGACGACCTGCGCGATCTGCGCCTCGGTCAGCCGCTCGCGCCACTGTCCGGCGCGTCCCTCGCGGAAGAAGCGCTCGGTGTAGTCCGGCCGCTCGATGAAGCCGTCCGCCGTCTCCTTCTCCCGGAGACGATCGAAGCTGATCATGGCGACGGCACGGGCGACCTGCTCGGGCGTCGGCGTCATCGCCAGATGGCGGGCGATTCCCGCGAAGGTCGCCTCCGGCGCGCTCACCATGTCTTCATAGCGCACCACCAGCGTCGCCGGGTGCGGGCGCGCGGTCCAGCTGCCGACATGCTCGCTCCACGAGCCCCACACCGTACGCACGTAGTTCCGCGTGCTGTTCACGCCGAATCCCGGGGTGCCCATGTCCTCGATCGCGCGGTCGATCGAGGATCCGCCGAAATGCGCAAGCGAGATCGCCACGTCGAGGGGATTGCGAACCAGATAGACCGTCCCCGCCGTCACCCCCGTGTTGATCAGCGGGTGGCCGTGGTCGAGCGCATGGGCATTGTGAGTCTTGACATAGACCGGCCGGCCGGCCGCACGGGCGATCTCGGCCTGGACCCGCGGCCGGGCCGCGGCGATCTCGGCCGCGCTCGCCCGGAATCCGGGCTTGCGGAGAAGCTTCGTATAGTGATCGACGTCGTTCTCCGCCGCGGTCCAGGGTTCAACCCGGTTGATGTCGAGCTCGGAGAACGACGGATCTTCGATGATTCGAGTCAAATTGTTGATGAATGCGCGGGTCCACGTGTTTCCCGAGCGCGGATAAGAGGCGATCCAGATGATTCCCCGCGGATTGATCCTGCTCAATACGATCATTCGTCTTTCCCGTCGGGGCGGCGAGGGACGCACATGGCGGGGATTGCCTTCACCGGATCGGCCCGTCCCGCCGTATGGCGCCCGCGCCCATGCTAGCAGAAGCGTCCCGGCAGCTGAACCGGCGCTCCCCGGAGAGCGGGGCGAGAGCGCGGGAAGGGCGTGCCACCGTCCGTGCCAAATCTGCAACATGGGGCGGAAAACACGCAACGGCGGCCGGGCGAGCGCCATTCCGGCGTTGCGCGGCAGGGAGGCTTCGGTATGTTGCGACTCGTGAGCCGCGGGGTTTTGCGGTTCATGTCGTTCTGACGGGGGCCCGCGGGCAGTGTCGTTCAGGACGGTCTCGCGGGGACTGGGACAGACTTCGCAGAGGCTCATGAAACCGGGTCGGAATTGTGATCCGGGAGCCAGGCAAGAACGACCTGCCCCTGGATCAAGCTTTGGAGGTCAGGATTATGAAGTTTAAGAGCCTTCTTCTCGGTACCGCTGCCGTGATGGCGGTCTCGGGAGCTGCCCAGGCGGCAGACCTCGCGATCGCGGTCGAGCCTATCGACTACGTCAAGATCTGCGATGCTTTCGGTGTTGGCTACTGGTACATCCCCGGCACGGACACCTGCCTGAAGGTCGGCGGCTACGCGCAGTTGGATGTGTGGTTCTATGACGACGATCGGGTCGGCAACTACTTCAACGTTGCCAACTACCTGACCGGCGCCACCACGCCGACGGCCGACCCCAGCAACCCGCTCTCGCAGACCTCGGGTGCCGTCGCTGGCTATCTCTACGCCCAGGACGAGTACGCGCAGTCGTGGGAAATGAAGACGGAGTTCGGCGCGAACTTCAACAGCCGGTCGATGAGCGACCTCGGCGTGATCGCGACGAGCATCAATCTCGTCGTCACGTCCGACAACAACACGCTCGACGGCAGCGCCAAGACGGTCCGTCTCGACGGCGCCTACGGTGCGATCGGTCCGATGATGTTCGGCTGGACCGAGTCGACGTTCGATCCGGGCGGTGGATACACCTACGACGGGTCGGTGCGTTCGGACCAGAAGGTCGATCAGTTCCGTCTGTCGTACCTGATGGGCACCTGGGGCATCATGCTCGGCCTCGAAGATCCGCGTGACCGTTCGGCTGCGCCGACCAACGCGACCGGCAACTATCCGGACATCGTGCTGGCCGTCACCGGTGGCGTCGGTGGTCTGGATCTCCGTGGTGCAGTCGCCATCTCCGACCGTACCTCGGGCACCGGCTGGGCCGCCAACCTCGCTGCGACCGCCAAGCTCGGCGTCGTGGACATCAAGGGCACGGTCGCCTACTCGGACGGCGTCAAGAGCTACACCGGCGGTTCGAACTGCTCGAACGTCTTCGCCGCTGGCGCTTGGCAGGGTTGCGACGACGGTCAGTGGTGGAGCGGCTTCCTGTCCGCCGCCGTGGCACTCAGCTCGAACCTGAAGGCGGCCGGTACGGTCAGCTACCAGGACGCGACGGGTGGTCAGTCCTACGCCGCTGGTGCGACGTGGACGGCGGCTGCGGGCCTCTACTACTACCCGACGGCTCGCTCGGAGATCGGCGCGGAACTGCTCTACAGCGATCCGGATGGTTCGGACTCGCAGTTCGGTGGTCACCTGCGCTTCAAGACGCACTTCAACTAATCCAGCCGCAAGGCTCGGATTTGGTGCCCGGCGGAGCGATCCGCCGGGCACTTTCTTTTCGCCGCCTCGGTCGGGGCGGCGAGGCCGGCCGATAACCGCGTTCGCCGATGCCGATTGTGATCACCGCCGGGCGCTCATAGATTCGTCGCAATCCCGCGGTCATCGGGAGGTGTGACGGCTCACGGCCGAGCAGCGCGTTTCGGCGCTTGGCCCTGATGCTCGTGTGCGGGTTCAGGAGTCTCGAGGACGCGGTATGTCGAAGTGGCGAAGATGGGTGTTGCCCGGACTCGCATCGACGGTGGTGCTCGCCGTGCTCGCGACCGCATTCAGGTCCGGCGGCATGGAGCAGGATCTGGCGAGCCGGGTCCAGGCGGGACTTGCGATAGCGGGACAGGACTGGGCGACGGCATCGGTGTCCGGTCGCGGCGTCGAGATCAGCGGGCTCGCCCCCTCGGAGGAGGCGCAGCGCCTCGCCGTCGCGACGGCGGAGGCGGTCGAGGGCACCGGCTCGATCTCGGACCGCAGCACGCTGCTCGAGATCGTCTCGCCCTACGTATGGTCGGCAAGCCGGCTGGGCAAGAAGGTGTCGCTCAGCGGCTTCGTGCCGTCCCAGGGGGCGCGAGCCTCGGTGCTGGCGGCTGCACGGCGGTCGCTGCCCGATGCGCAGATCGTCGACGAGATGCAACTGGCGCGCGGAGCTTCGGCCGCCTTCGGCGCGGCGACGACCTTCGCCCTCGATCGGCTGAGCGACCTCGGCGAAGGGATCGCGGCGGTGACCGACGCGACGCTCTCGGTGAAGGGCGCCGCGCTGTCGGCCGAGGCGTACGAGCGGACCCGCGCAGCCTTCCGGAACGAAGTGCCGGGCACGGTGATGCTGGGGCCGGTCGACGTGACGCCGGCGCGGGCCGATCCCTTCGTGTGGTCGGCGAGCTTCGACGGCAAGGCGGTGCTGCTTGCCGGATACGTCCCGAACGACGTCGTGAAGGACATGCTGGTCGCGGTCGCGCGGGCGGCGCTTCCCTCGGCCGCGGTGACCGACGAGACCAACATCGCCTCAGGCGAGCCGGAGGGCTTCGCCGAGGCGGCGACCTTCGCGATCAGTGCGCTCGGGCGGATGCGCCAGGGCGGCGTCATGCTCGACGGCCTGACCCTCGACATGGCGGGCGAGGCGCGTTCGGTGGAGGACTATCAGGCGATCGTCAACGGCGTCGGCGGCGCCTTGCCCGAAGGGCTCGTTCTGGTGGCGAACGAGATCGCGCCGGCGACGGTGCAGGATTACGGGTGGAGCGGCCGGAAGGACGGGCCCAGCGTGGTCCTGACCGGCTACGTGCCGACGCTGGCCGCGCGCGACGAGGTGAACGAGATGGCCGAGGCCGTCTTCTCCGGGCTGACCCTCGACAACCGGACCAGGGTTGCCGCCGGCGAGCCGAAGATGGATTGGCTCGGCGCCATCAAGTTCGCGATGGGACAACTCGCGAGGCTCGAGCAGGGCGATGTCGAGGTCGGCGACCGCAGCTATGCGATCGAGGGCGTGGCGCGCGATTCGGAAGCGTTCGCCGCGTTGGTCGATGCCAACAAGAAGACCCTGCCGGCGAGTCTGGCGCTGAGCCGGGCGACCGTGTCGCCGCCCAAGGCGTCGCCGTATGTGTTCTCCGCCACGCGAGGGCAGGACGGCGTGGTCCTCGCCGGCTTCGCGCCCAGCGAGTCGGACAGGGCGTACCTGCTCGACACCGCCAGGGGCGTCTTCGGCGATGTCGAGGTCGAGGACCGGATCGCCTACGGCAGCGGCGCCCCGCCGGATTTCGTCACCGCAGCCGAGTCGGCGATGGATGCCGCCGCGCGGCTCGCCGGTGGGCGCGCCGAGATGATCGACACGCGGATCGAGGTGGCGGGCGAGGTGTTCTTCCAGCGTGCGATGGACGAGGTCCGGGCGGCGATCGAGGAGGCGATCCCCGAGGGCTACAATCTCGATCTGACCATCATGACCCGCCAGATCGGACAGCCGCTCGGCCCCGTGCAGTGCCGTGATCGGCTGCAGGCCGACCTCAAGACCGGCCGGATCGAGTTCCAGGGGGCGCAGGCCACGCTTCTGGAGACCAGTCTCGGCCTCCTGGACCGCGTCGCCGGCACGATCCTGCGCTGCCGCGACGTCGGCATCGAGGTGGCCGCGCATGCTGATTCGGACGGCTCGGCGTCGCAGAACAAGGAGCTGACCCAGGCGCGGGCGGAGACCGTCGTCGACTACCTGGTCGATGCCGGGGTCAAGCGCGAGCGGTTGACGGCGATGGGCTACGGCGAGGACAATCCCATTGCGGACAACGCGACCGAAGAGGGCAAGCGGGCGAACCGCCGGATCGAGTTCGCCGTCCAGCTTCCCGACGGTGGTTGAACATGGCCTACCTGCTCGGCACCTACTGGCCTTACCTGTTGCTGGCGCTTGCCTTCGGCGTGGCGCTGGGATGGTGGAACCGCGACCGGCGGGGCGCCGTCGACCACGTGGCGGCGTGGTTGGAAGACGGATCGGGTGAGCGGTGATCTGGCATTTCCTCGAAGTCTGGGGGCTGCTGCTCGTCGCGTTTGCCGTCGGAGGCGTGCTCGGCACGGGACTCCACGTCGTCCTCGCGGCGACGTCGCTCGCCGAATCGCAGGCCGCGCTGATCGACGAGATCGACGAGCGCCTGGCGGCGATCGGGAATTTCCTTGGCCGGCGACGGGAAGCCGCGCCCGACTTCGGGGTGAATCGGGAGCTGCCCGCCTACGTGGCGCCGCTGCCGATCCCGCCGCCCATCCCGCACGACGGCGAGTCGGCCTACGCCGAGCCCGGCTACGCGGAGGCGGTCGACGCGGCGCTGCCGATCGCGACCACCGCCTGGACGGAGGAGAGCCACGCCGAGGAACTGTCCCCCATCTCCGACATCGAGGACTTTCTGGAGGACGTCGACCCCGACACCGCGGCCGGCTGGGACGACGACGAGGTCCGGTGGGCCGAGGAATCGGCGCCTGGGCCGGAGATCTGGGATGCCGAGCATTGGCCGGACGAGCCCGGCGCCGAGGACGCCGTGGCGGAAAGCCATAACGTAGTGACGGACGACGGGACGTCGGTCGCGAAGCTGGCACAAGGGGCGGGATCGGTAGATCCGGAGGATGCGCAGGAGTCGGTCGAGCCGGAACCGGAGCCCTTGGTCGAGGAGGCGCCGGCGCCGGAGGTCGGCGTGGAGCCTCCCGTTCCGGCCGCAGTCATTCCCGGCACCGACGCACCCATCGCGGAAGAAGCGCTGCCGCCCCGGCCGCCGGAACCGGAGCCGGAACCGTCATCGCCTGAGGAGACGGAGCCCGAAGCCGAATTACCGGTGACGCGGCCGCTCACGTTGCCCGGGCCGCGGAACGGCGTTCCGGACAACCTGCAGCGCATCCGCGGCATCGGCCAGAAGAACGAGGCCCTGCTCAACAGCTTCGGCATCTACCATTTCGGCCAGATCGCGGCGTGGACTCCCGCCGAGGCGCGCTGGGTGGCGAGCCATCTGGCATTCCCTGAAAGGATCGAGCGCGACGATTGGATCGGCCAGGCGATCGTCATCGCGACCGGCGGCGATACCGGCTACGTCAAGCGCCGGCGCAAGAGCGACGAGGGGGACCAGTCCGCCGCTCGATAGCGGGTCCTGCACTCGGCGCCGCATGGGGCGCGGCCGGCCTTGGCTTGTCCCCGTGCGCGACAGGGCCGGCTCGCCCGTCAGTCGCCGTTCCTCGGCGCGTCCAGGTCATAGGACGCCGGCTCGCGCGGGGTCAGCGCATCGGGCGCCGTCTCGGGCCCCTCGGCGAGCGCCACGAAGGCGGCGATGCGTTCGAGGAGGTCGGGGTGAACGAGAAGCGGCGGATGCCCTTCGCCGGCGACCGGGACCGTCACCAGCCCGGGGTGCTCGGCCTTCATCCGCTCCAGGGTATCGGGAGACAGGATGTCCGAATTCGCGCCACGGATCGCCATGACGGGAAGCGCCGCCAGAGCGGCGAATTCCGGCCACAGCATCGGCATCGGCCGATCGAACTCGATGCCGTCGAAAGTGCCCGCCAGGGCGGGATCGTAGTCGCTCTCCGGCATTCCGTCTTCGTCGCGCCATGTCATGCGGGCGAAGGTGCGCCAGTCGTCGTCGGATAGCGCCGGGAACTGGCGGCCATGCAGCCGGTGCAGGATGTAGGCCGCGTCTTCCCAGTCGCTCGGTGCCGGCGTCCGGCCGACATAAGTCTTGAGCCGAGCCAGGCCGCGGGCCTCAATCGCCGGACCGATGTCGTTGAGGATGACGCCGGCCAGCACCGCCGGTCGTGCCACCCCCATCATCATCGCGATCAGGCCGCCGCGCGAGGTGCCGACCACCACTGCCCGGGCGACGCCGAACGCGGCCATTCCGGCGAGTACGTCATGCATCTCGACGATCGGCGTGTACTGGGCCGGGTCCCGTGCCCATTCGGACTGCCCGCGTCCGCGGAGATCGAAGGCGAGCACGCGGCGCGGCCGCTCCGGGTGGGTCGAAAGGTAGAAGCCGAGAGCGTCGAAGTCGCGGGCATTCCGCGACAGGCCCGGCACGCAGACCACGGGCAGCCACGGCGATGCCGGATCACCGTATTCGGCGGCGTGGAGGCGAAGTCCGTCCTCGCTCGTGTAGAACCGGTCGCGCCGCGCGGACGAGGCCGCAGCGCTTGCCGGCGTGGCGGGGGGCGCAGGCGGCTGGTCGTCCGCCAGGAACTCGAAACCCTCCTCGACCTCTGCCGCGGGCTCGGCTGCCGGCGTCTCCGGCGGGCCTTTCCCGAACAGGCGCCGGAGGCGCGCGCGAACGAGATCCAAGCCTAGCCCCGCTTGAGGTCGGCTTCGATGGTGAGCGCCGGCTTGCCGAGGCGCGCCCGGTAGACCTGCATGTTCTCCATGACGCGCTGGACGTAGTTGCGGGTCTCGGTGAAGGGGATGCGCTCGATCCAGTTGACGGCATCGACATTCGGGTCGCGCGGGTCGCCGTACAGCTTGACCCACGCGGTCACCCGGCTCGGGCCGGCATTGTAGGCGGCGAAGGTCATGATGAACGACCCGCCGTAGTTCGCATGCAGCTTGCCGAGGAAGGCGGCGCCGAGCTGCGCATTATACGCGGGGTCGGAGGTCAGGCGGTCCTGGGAGAAGGAGACGCCGACGAGCTTGGCCATCGCCTTGGCCGTGGCGGGCATGAGCTGGAGCAGGCCGCGCGCACCGGCGGAACTGACCGCGGCGGGGTTGAACGAGCTCTCCTGGCGGGCGATCGCGTAGACCATCGGCTTCTCGACTGCCCCGGTCTTGGCGGATGAGGGGATGGCCGAGATCGGGAACGCCGAGGCGTGCACCGGAAGGTTCCGGTAGGAGGCCAGCTTGCCGAGCTGCAGCGCGAACTGGTGGCCGCCTTCCTTCTCCGCCATCTCGCAGAGGAGGGCGACCTCGGCGGGGTCGGTAAGCCGGTCGGCGAGGGCGCGGAAGAAGATGCTGTTGCGGTCGCCGCGGTTGAGCGACTCGAGCTTGGTGATCACCTGCACCAGCTCGTTGTTCGCGAAGCGCTGCTTGGCGGCGGCGTCGATCCGCGGCGGCGGCGCGATCGGGAGCTGCTTCACGCCGAGCCGCGAGAGCGCGATCTGGCCGTAGAACGTGGTCGGGAATGCGCCGGCCTTCTTGTAATGGGCGATCGCGGTGGCGCGATCGCCGGCCCGCTCGGCGGCGCGGCCGAGCCAGTACTCGGCGCGCGACTGGCTGAGCGGCATCTGCGACACGCGCTCGATCGCGAGGAAGTGCTTGCGCGCGGTGCCGGGGTCGCCGAGGAACTCGAGCGCATACCAGCCGGCGTGGAATTCGGCCTCGGCGATGTCGGCGCTCGATTCCGCCGAATGGGTCGAGGCGAGGCGGTAGGCGGTTTTGGCGTCGCCCTTGTCGAGGAGGGCGCGCGAGACGATGCGGCGCTCGACCCACCAGGCGTCCCCGTCGATGATCGCCGGATCGCGCGACGCGGCGAGTATGACCGCCGCGGCGTCCTCGAGCTTGTCCTGGTCGCGCAGATGACGCGCCCGTGCGTAATGGTAGAGCGGGTCCTTCCGCTTGGCGGCAGGCACCGCGTTGAGGGCGGCGGAGGCCCCCTTCTCCTCGTCCACCGCGATCACCGCCGCAGCAAGGGCGATCTCGTTGGCATTGAGGTACTTGGCGTTCCGCGCCGCGGCGGTGTTCTGTTCCTCGTAGAGCAGACGGTCGAGCCGGGTCTTGTAGGCGCTGGCGCTGAGGAGCGCGCCGAATTCCTTGCGGATCCGTGCCTCGGACTGGGCCTCGAAGCGCTCGGTCCGCCAGTAGTCGTTGATCGCCGCGGCGGCCTGCTTCTTCTCGCCGACCTCGAGATAGGCGCGCGTCAGCAGCATCGCGCCGCTCTCGGTCACCGGCTTCCGTCCGTTCAGCATCCGGATCACGGTGGCCGCCGGCGGCTTCTCGCGGACCAGCGCCTGCTCGAAGCGGGTTTGGAGGAGCACCTGGCCCGGCCAGTCGGCGAGGCGCCGCCAGACGTCGGCGATGACTTCCGCGGAAACGCTCGGGTCGCCGCTGATGGCGATCAGCCAGTGGACGATCTTGGCGTCGACCGGGTTGGTGATGGTGTAGGCCGCCGCGCTGGCCGCGGGGTAGTTGCCGTCGTCGATGAACTTGATGGCGTAGCGGAGGCCGACCGAGCTGGTGCTGGCCGTCGAACGCGCGCTCGGCGCCTGGGCCCGCGAGGCGACGATCGTCTCGAGCTCGGACGGCGCCGGCTCGACGCCGTCGCTGTCGGCGGTACCGTGGGCGAAGTCCATCCGCGCTTCGAGCAGGTTGCCGATCGGGTCGCTGTAGGAGAGGACGGAGCCGGTATGGACGCGAAGCGGGTTGAGCCGCGGCAGGGGAATGTCGGTCAGCGCGTTGAACGGCGAATCCTCCGCCGGCGCGCTGCCGGCGAGGGCGGCCATGGCGAGCGCGGCAGCCGCGCCGGAAAGGGCCCAGCGACGGGATCCGATACGGGGTCGTGGCGCCTTTGGCGGAACGGCTTTCGGCGTCTTGAATTCCATCCGTCTCTCTCCGGCTGGACAACAGAATCGGAAACCGGGTCCGCACGGTTCCACGCCGATCCTATTGTGCCATAGTGAACGAACACTTGACGACCCCCGCGGGATCAGGCTGCCTTGCCCGCCCAACGGCCTCGGCATAAGGTCGCCGACGACAGGAAAGCGCCGGAAATCCGGCAGGGATATGGCTTGATGTTCACGGGATCGATCACTGCCCTCGTCACCCCGATGCGCGACGGCGCCGTCGACGAGGAAGCCTTCCGCAACCACGTCGAGTGGCAGATCGCGGAGGGAACCCACGGCCTCGTGCCGGTCGGGACCACCGGCGAGAGCCCGACGCTGAGCCACGACGAGCACAAGCGGGTCGTGGAGATCTGCATCGAGACGGCAGGAGGGCGGGTGCCGGTGATCGCCGGCGCCGGGTCCAACAATACCCGAGAGGCCATCGACCTCTCCCGATTCGCCGAAAAGGCCGGCGCCGACGCCGTGCTCATCGTCACGCCCTACTACAACAAGCCGAACCAGGAAGGCCTCTACCAGCACTTCAAGGCGATCAACGACGTCATCGGCATCCCGATCATCATCTACAACATCCCGCCCCGGTCGGTGGTGGACATGTCGGTCGACACCATGGCGCGGCTGTTCGAACTGAAGAACATCACCGGGGTGAAGGATGCGACCGGCAAGGTCGAGCGGGTGAGCCAGCAGCGCCATGCGATGGGCCCCGAGTTCAACCAGCTTTCCGGCGAGGACGCGACCGCGCTCGCCTTCAACGCCCATGGCGGGCAGGGCTGCATCTCGGTGACCGCCAACGTCGCGCCGAAGCTGCTGTCGGAGTTCCAGGAGGCATGCCTGGCCGGGGACTATGGCCGGGCGCTGACCTACCAGGACCGTCTCATGCCGCTGCACCAGGCGCTGTTCATCGAGCCGAATCCGGGCGGCGTGAAGTATGCGCTCTCCGTCCTCGGCCGGATCAGCGACGATGTCCGCCTGCCGCTGGTCAAGGTCTCCGAGCCGACGCGCGAGACGATCCGCGCGGCGATGGTCCATGCAGGGCTGATCAACTGAACCGCTGATGGCCCAGAAGAGCGTCAAGGCAGCGCCGAAGGTCGCGGCGGCGAACCGCCGCGCGCGGTTCAACTACGAGATCGGCCAGACCTTCGAGGCCGGCATCGTGCTCGCCGGCACCGAGGTCAAGTCGCTCCGTGCCGGGCAGAGCAACATCGCCGATTCCTACGCCAGCGAGAAGGGCGGCGAGATGTGGCTCTACAACGCCTACATCCCCGAATACCTGCAGGCGAACCGGTTCAATCACGAGACCCGGCGCCCCCGGAAGCTGCTTCTACACAAGCGCGAGATCGGGCGGCTTGCCAATGCGGTGCAGCGCGAGGGCATGACCGTCGTGCCCCTCCGCATCTACTTCAACGACCAGGGCCGCGCCAAGGTCGAACTGGCCCTCGCCCGCGGCAAGAAGCTCCACGACAAGCGCGAGACGAGCAAGAAGCGCGACTGGGACCGCGAGAAGAGCCGCCTGCTCCGGGACAAGGGATAGGGGATCGCAATGGCGCAGAACTTCCTCTCGACGCTGGTCGGCTCATTCTCGCAAGGAGCGGCCGACAACCCCACCGTGGCGATGGAAGAGGCGGCGTTCCGCCATCACGGTATGGACGTCCGCTACATCAATTGCGAGGTGGCGCCCGAGGATCTGGGCGATGCCGTGCGCGGCGCGCGCGCGATGGGCTGGGCCGGGTTCAACTGCTCGATGCCGCACAAGGTGGCTGTGATCGATCATCTCGACGGGCTCGGCGAATCGGCGCGGATCATGGGTGCGGTCAACTGCGCGGTCCGGGAGGGCGACAAGTTCATCGGCGAGAACACCGACGGCAAGGGGTTCCTCAAGTCGCTGACGGAGGTCATCGATCCGGCCGGCAAGCGGGTCGTCATGTTCGGTGCCGGCGGTGCCGCGCGGGCGATCGCGGTCGAGCTGGCGCTGGCCGGCGCGGCGACGATCACGGTGGTCAATCGCGGCCGCGAGCGCGGGCAGGAGCTGGTCGATCTCGTCAACCGGGAAACCAAGGCGATGGCCGACCTGGTCGGCTGGCAGGGCGACTACAAGGTGCCCGACGGCACCGAGATCGTCGTCAACGCCACCTCCATCGGCCTCTATCCGGACCTCGATGCGCGCCTCGCGCTCGACCTCGGGACGCTGAGGCCCGGGATGGTCGTCGCGGACGTGATCGCCAATCCGCCGAAGCCGCGGCTGATCCGCGACGCGGAGGCGCAGGGCTGCATCGCCATCGGGGGTCGCGGCATGCTGGTCAACCAGGGCGTGATCGGCATCAAATACTGGACCGGCATCGACGTCGATCCGGCGGTGATGCAGGCGGAGCTGGCGCGGATCTTCGACGC
>JBIQKL010000069.1:13245-21167 GCA_044506555.1 Hyphomicrobiales bacterium
ATCACGCGTCCAGTCGCCGCCGCACCTCGGCGAAGACCGACCGGAACATCTCTTCGGTCAGCACACCGGTATTCGTGTTGTAGCGCGAGCAGTGATAGCTGTCGTGGAGCGTCAGATCCATGCCCACGACGTGCACCGCGCCGTGCCCGAAGGGAACCGCCTTCTGCCGGTGGCCGAGGGCGGCGACGACGGATTCGTGCGCGATGCGGCCGAGCGCGACGATGATGCGGAGCCGCGGCATCGCGGCGATCGTCGCCGAGAGGAACTGCCGGCACGTCCTGATCTCGATCGGCAGCGGCTTGTTCTCCGGCGGCACGCAGCGCACGGCGTTGGTGATCGCTGCCTCATGGAGCGTCAGGTCGTCGTCGGGACGGGCCTCGTAGGTACCGCTCGCGAAGCCGAACGCGATCAGCGTCCGGTAGAGGAGGTCGCCGGCGTAGTCGCCGGTGAACGGCCGGCCGGTGCGGTTGGCGCCGCGGAGCCCCGGCGCCAGCCCGACCACCAGCAGCCGCGCGTCGGCAGCACCGAAGGTCGGCACCGGCGCATTGTGCCAGGACGGTTCCGCGGCGCGCCAGGCCTCGCGGAAGGCGACGAGTCGCGGACAGAACGGACAATCGCGCCCGGGCTCCGTGGCGGAGACCATCTCCGGCCCGGATCGCGGTCAGACCGTCTCGTCGTCGTCGAACTCGTCGGCGAAGGACGTCGAAGCCTGCGTCCGTTCCACCTGGCGCTGGGCGCGCTCCGAGGGATCGCGGCCGATCTGGGTACGGAGCCCGGCGACGTCGATGAAGTGGTCCGCCTGGCGGCGAAGCTCGTCCGCGATCATCGGCGGCTGGGTGGTGAGGGTCGAGACCACGCTCACCTTCTTGCCGCGCCGCTGCAGCGCCTCGACCAGCGAGCGGAAATCGCCGTCGCCCGAGAACAGGACGAAATGGTCGATGGCATCGGACATCTCCATCGCGTGCACCGCGAGCTCGATGTCCATGTTGCCCTTGATCTTCCGCCGCCCGGTCGAATCGACGAATTCCTTGGTCGGCTTGGTCACGACGGTGTAGCCGTTGTAGTCGAGCCAGTCGATCAGCGGGCGGATCGAGGAATACTCCTGGTCATCCGCCAGCGCGGTATAGTAATAAGCGCGGAGCAGATAGCCTTTCCCCTTGAATTCCTGGAGAAGCCGCTTGTAGTCGATGTCGAAGCCGAGCGACTTCGCCGTGGCGTAGAGATTGGCGCCGTCGATGAACAGGGCAATCTTCTCGCGTTCGTCAAACATCTTGGATTCCATTCGTTGTGGGCGGGGCCCGCGGTAACGTCGTCGGCTCGAAGCGAGCCATCTGGCAATCTTTCGCCACCCATATAGCGAGGCCCGGCATGCGGTCCAGAGCCGCCAGCCAAAGGATTCTTGCTTTTGCCCGACTATCGGCCTATCTCACCCCGCAACACCCCCAATTTCCGCCCAGGAGACCGAGATAGATGGCCCGCGTCACGGTTGAGGACTGCATCGACAAGGTCGAGAACCGCTTCGAACTGGTGCTGCTCGCCAGCCACCGCGCCCGCATGATCTCGAGCGGGAGCCCGCTGACCGTCGACAAGGACAACGACAAGAACCCGGTCATCGCGCTCCGCGAGATCGCCGACGAGACGATTGCGGTGGGCGACCTCCGCGAGGAGCTGATCCATTCGCTCCAGAAATACGTCGAGGTCGACGAGCCCGAGCCCGAGGCGGTGCCGATGATCGCCTCGCCCAAGACCGGCGGGGAGGAGGACAGCGACGTCGCCTTCGACCGCATGTCGGAGGAGGATCTGCTGCGCGGTCTCGAGAGCATGGTTCCGCCCGACAAGACCGAGGATTTCTAAGAGTCACCGGCTTTGAATGGCCGGTAAGGATTTCCGCTACTATATTCGGTCCAAAGGGATTTTCCGGCCGCTGCGTGCGGCCGGACAGGTTTGGGCCGAAGCGCCATGATGCGCCAGTATGAACTGGTAGAGCGGGTCATCAGCTATAATCCGTCCGCGGACGAGAACCTGCTGAACAAGGCCTACGTCTACGCCATGCAGAAGCATGGCACGCAGAAGCGCGCCAACGGCGACCCCTATTTCTCCCATCCGCTCGAAGTCGCCGGCATCCTCACCGAGCTGAAGCTCGACGATGCGACCATCGCCGCCGCGCTCCTCCATGACACGATCGAGGACACCGACGCGACGCGGTCCGAGATCGATGCGGCGTTCGGTGCCGATATCGGCCGCCTGGTCGAGGGCCTGACCAAGATCCAGAAGCTCGACCTGGTCTCGAAGAAGGCGGCGCAGGCGGAGAACCTCCGGAAGCTCCTGCTGGCAATCTCGGAGGACGTGCGGGTACTCCTGGTCAAGCTCGCCGACCGCCTCCACAACATGCGCACCCTCGAGTTCATGCCCGAGGAATCGCGCAAGCGGAACGCCGAGGAGACGCTCGAGATCTACGCCCCGCTCGCCGGCCGGATGGGCATGCACGACATGCGGGAGGAGCTCGAGGAGCTGGCCTTCCGCGTCGTCAACCCGGAGGCGCATGCGACGATCACCGACCGTCTCGGCGAGCAGCGCGACCGGAACCGCGAGCTGATCGGGCGGATCGAGCGCGAGCTGACCGAGGGCCTCGCCCGCAACGGGATCAAGGCGGTCGTGCTGGGCCGCGAGAAGCGGCCCTATTCGATCTTCCGCAAGATGGAGCGGAAGGCGGTGAGTTTCGAGCAGCTCTCCGACATCATCGGTTTCCGCGTCATCGTCGGGACGGCCGTCGAGTGCTACGCCACGCTCGGCGTGGTCCATTCGACCTGGCCGGCGGTTCCGGGACGTTTCAAGGACTACATCTCCACCCCGAAGCAGAACGAGTACCGCTCGATCCACACCACCGTCATCGGCCCCGGCAAGCAGCGCGTCGAGCTGCAGATCCGCACCGCCGAGATGGACAGCGTCGCCGAATACGGCATCGCCGCGCACAGCCTCTACAAGGACGGGATCGCGCGGCCGAAGACGAACGGCGCCAACGGCCACGCGTCGGGGAAGAGCGACGAGATCCACGCTTATCAGTGGCTCCGGCGCACGATCGAGATGCTCGCCGAGGGCGATACGCCGGAGGAGTTCCTCGAGCACACCAAGCTCGAGCTGTTCCAGGACCAGGTGTTCTGCTTCACGCCGAACGGGCGCCTGATCGCCCTGCCGCGCGGCGCGACGCCGATCGACTTCGCCTATGCCGTCCATACCGACATCGGCGACACCTGCGTCGGCGCCAAGATCAACGGCCGCACCATGCCCCTGATGACCGAGCTCCACAACGGCGACGAGGTCGAGATCATCCGCTCGAAGGCGCAGGTTCCCTCCGCCGCCTGGGAGTCGATGGTGGTCACCGGCAAGGCGCGGTCGGCCATCCGCCGCGCGACGCGGGCGGCGGTGCGGCGGCAATATGCCGGGCTCGGCCGGCGCATCCTCGACCGCGCCTTCGAGCGCGCGCGCCGGCCGCTCGACGAGCCGATGCTGCTCGCCGTCCTGCCCCGGCTCGCCCAGAACAACCTCGAGGACATGCTCGCCGCGGTCGGCCGCGGCGAGATCCCGTCGCTCAACGTGGTGAAGGCGGTCTATCCGGACCACGACGAGGAGAAGCCGCCGCCGAAGGTCGAGAAGAACGAGGAGGGCTGGTTCGGGCTCCGCCGCGCCGGGCTGAAGTTCAGCGTGCCCGGCCTGGCCCGGAAGCCCACCCGGTCCGGCCGGCGGAAGCGCAAGCGCTCGATCCCGATCCGCGGCCTGACCGGCGACATGCCGGTCCGGTTCGCCGAAGGCGGGGCATTGCCGGGCGAGCGGATCGTCGGCATCGCGGTGCCGGGGGAAGGCGTCACCATCTACCCGATCGGCGCGCAGGCGCTGAAGGCCTTCGACGACCAGCCGGAGCGCTGGCTCGACGTGCGCTGGGACGTCGAGGAGGTCAAGAACGAGCGTTTTCCCGCCCGGATCGAGGTGACCGCGATCAACGAGCCGGGTACGCTCGCCCAGATCGCCCAGGTGATCGCCGACTCGGGCGCCAACATCTCCAACCTCCGGATCACCAAGACGGCTTCGGATTTCTCGGTCATGGTCATCGACGTGGAGGTTTTCGACGTGAAGCATCTGACCCGGCTCGTCACCCAGCTCCGGGCGAAGCCCGTGGTCAGCTCCGTGGCCCGCGTCAATGGCTGAGGGGACGATGACCGAGACCGAGGTGCTCGATACCTTCCGCGACGCGGATGCGATCCTCGAGGGCCATTTCATCCTTTCCTCCGGGCTCCGTTCGCCGGTCTTTCTCCAGAAGGCCCGGGTGTTCATGTATCCGGACAAGACCGAGCGGCTGTGCCGCGCGCTTGCCGCGAAGATCGAGGCGGCCGGTCTCGGGGGAATCGACTTCGTGATCTCGCCCGCGGTCGGCGGCATCGTGCCCGGCTACGAGACGGCGCGGCAGCTCGGGGTGCGGGCGATGTGGGTGGAGCGCGAGGACGGCGCGTTCCGTCTCCGCCGCTTCGAGCTGCCGGAAGGCGCGCGCGTTCTCGTCGTCGAGGACATCGTCACCACCGGCCTTTCCATCCGTGAGGCGATCGCGGCGCTCCGCAAGCTCGGGGCGGACGTGGTGGCCGCCGCCTGCCTGATCGACCGTTCGGGCGGCGAGGCCGACATCGGCGTGCCGCTGGTGGCGCTCGCCAACTACAAGGTCCCGGCCTATCCGGCCGATGCGCTGCCGCCGGAGCTCGCCGCCATCCCGCCGGTGAAACCGGGCAGCCGGGGCCTTAAATAGGTCCCATGATCATCGGCACCGGCAACGACCTGATCGACATTACCCGGATCGAGAAGACGCTGGCCAACCACGGCGAACGCTTCATCGCTCGCGTGTTCACGCCGGTCGAGGTCCGGAAGTCGGAGCGCCGCCGGGCACGGGCCGCCTCCTATGCCAAGCGCTTCGCGGCGAAGGAGGCCTGCGCCAAGGCGCTCGGCACGGGCCTCAGCCAGGGCGTGTTCTGGCGCGACATGGGGGTGGTGAACCTGCCCTCCGGCAAGCCGACCATGGCCCTGACCGGCGGCGCGGCAGCCCGCCTCGCTGCGCTGGTACCGGCCGGCCACAAGCCGGTGATCCACCTCACCATCACGGATGAATTTCCGATGGCCCAGGCCTATGTGATCATCGAGGCCGTGCCCGAAGGCGTGCCGTAAAACGGCCGGCTTTCCGCCGCACGGCGTTGCCTTCGACCCCCGAATGCCGGTATGACCGGACGCGGTCCCCGAAAGTCCGCATCACCCTTTCCCCGATCCGAGACGAGACGATGAGCGTGGCCAGCAGCGAGAAGTCCCGCGAGAAGAAGGGCAGCGGCCTTGGCGAGACGGTCAAGATCGTCATCCAGGCGCTGCTTCTTGCCCTGATCGTCAGGACGTTCCTGTTCCAGCCGTTCAACATCCCGTCCGGGTCGATGAAGTCGACGCTGCTGATCGGCGACTACCTGTTCGTCTCGAAATATGCCTACGGCTACAGCCGGTACTCGCTGCCGTTCGGCCCGGACGTGTTCTCCGGGCGCATCTGGGCGGCGGAGCCCGAGCGCGGCGACGTGGCGGTGTTCAAGTTGCCCCGCGACAATTCGACCGACTACATCAAGCGCGTGATCGGTCTTCCCGGCGACCAGATCCAGGTGATCCACAGCGTGCTCTACATCAACGGCGCGGCCGTCGAGCGCGAGAAGGTCGACGAATGGGTCGACGACGACGGCATCCGCTACGACCGCTACCGCGAGACGCTGCCGAACGGCGTCCAGTATCTGACCCTCGACCGCGACGTCGACGGGCCGGAGGACAATACCCAGATCTATGAGGTGCCGGCGGGGCACTATTTCATGATGGGCGACAACCGCGACAATTCGACGGACAGCCGGGTCCTGTCGGCGGTCGGCTACGTGCCGTTCGAGAATTTCGTCGGTCGCGCCGAGGTCATCTTCTTCTCGGTCGAGGAAGGCAACGCGGCCTGGGAGTTCTGGAAGTGGCCCTGGACGGTCCGTTGGGACCGGATGTTCACTTCGGTCGAATGAGGAAGGGTGGGAGCGCCGCGCTCGATGCGCTCGAAGTGCGTCTCGGCCACCGATTTGCGGACCGCTCGCTGCTCGAAACCGCGCTGACCCATCCCAGCGCCGCCCGCCGCGGCCAGGCGCATTACCAGCGGCTCGAGTTCCTCGGCGACCGCGTCCTCGGCCTGGCGGTGGCCGACCGGCTGTTCCGTTGGTTCCCGGATGCGACCGAAGGCGAGATGTCGCGGCATCTGGCCGAGCTGGTGCGCAAGGAGACCTGCGCCGACGTCGCCCTGCGGCTCCGCCTCGGCGAGCATGCGCTGATCGCCGGCGCCCATCTCCTGCCGGCCGGCGGCCAGACCACCAACATCCTCGGCGACCTCTGCGAGGCGCTGATCGCCGCGCTCTATCTCGACGGCGGCATGGACGTCGCGGGACGCTTCGTCGAGGATAACTGGAAGGAGCGCATCCACGGGCGGAAGGGCGCTCGGCGCGACCCCAAGACCGAGCTCCAGGAGTGGGCGCAAGGGCGCGGCAGGCCGGCCCCGCAATACCGGATCGTCGAGCAATGGGGCCCGGCGCACGAGACCATGTTCCGCGTCGTGGTGAGCGTCGACGGTGTCGCCGACGGCAGCGGCGAGGGCAAGAGCCGTCGCGAGGCGGAGAAGGCGGCGGCGACGGCCGTGCTGTCGCGGGAAGGGGTCTGGAAGGCGGTGAGCGATGGTGGATGAGACGACCCGTTGCGGCTTCGTCGCCCTGATCGGGGCACCCAACGCCGGCAAGTCGACATTGGTCAACCGTCTCGTCGGGACCAAGGTGTCGATCGTCAGCCGCAAGGTGCAGACCACCCGCTCGCTGGTCCGCGGCATCGCGATGGTCGGACAGTCGCAGGTGGTCTTCGTCGACACCCCCGGCATCTTCGCGCCGAAACGCCGGCTCGACCGCGCGATGGTCGACACCGCCTGGGGCGGGGCGCGCGAGGCCGACATCGTCGCGGTGATGATCGACGCGGCGCGGGGCATCGACGAGGATGCGCGGAAGATGCTGGCCAAGCTCGCCGATGTCCGACACCCCAAGGCGCTGGTCCTCAACAAGGTCGACATCGTCAAGCGCGACACGCTTCTGGTGCTGGCCGACGAGGCCAACAAGGCAGCGACCTTCGAGCGCACCTTCATGCTCTCGGCGACGACCGGAGACGGCGCCGACGATTTCCTCGCCTGGCTCGCCGAACAGGTCCCCCCGGGCCCGTGGCTCTACCCGGCGGACGAGGTGAGCGACGTGCCGCTCCGCCAACTCGCCGCCGAGATCACCCGCGAGAAGATCTTCGAGCGGCTGCATCAGGAGCTTCCCTACGACGCGACCGTCGAGACCGACCAGTGGACCGACCAGCCCGACGGCTCGGCCCGTGTCGAGCAGACCATCTTCGTCACCCGCGACAGCCAGAAGAAGATCGTGATCGGCAAGGGCGGGCAGGCGATCAAGGCGATCTCCATGGCGGCGCGGACCGAGATCGCCGAGATCGCCGAGCGGCCGGTGCACCTCTTCCTGTTCGTCAAGGTCCGCGAGAACTGGGCCGACGATCCGGAGCGCTATCGGGCGATGGGGATCGAGTTTCCTCGGGGGTAGTGGAAGATCCTCGTCTCGCGTCGGCTCCCCACCTCCGTCATCCTCGGGCATGACCCGAGGATCGGCCTCAGCCCGCACTGGGGGTGCCGTCGGGATGGTGGCGTTCCGGTCCCCTCGCTGCTCCCGCGTCACGCGATCCTCGGGTCAAGCCCGAGGATGACGGGATGTGTGGTTCGGCCGCGCGTGCGATCCCTCCAAGGCCGAGGGAGCCTCTCGTCGTTCTCATAATGAGAATCCCACCACCGTCATCCT
>JBIQKL010000070.1:0-11233 GCA_044506555.1 Hyphomicrobiales bacterium
TCGGCATCGGCGACGATGGCGCGGCCGCGCTCGACCGGCGTCGTGTAGTCGACCGGCACGTAGACTGCGTTCCGGAGCAGCGCCGCCTGGATCGTCACGTAGAGCGGAAAGCCCTTGGGCAGCGCAATGGCGACGCGGTCGCCGTGATCCACGCCGGCGGCGGCAAGCAGCCCGGCCACCCGCAGCGCCTCGCCGCGATATTCGTCATAGGTGCGCGTGCCCCCGGCGTCGCGGTAGGCCGGCCGGTCGGGGTGGGTCGCGGCCGCCGCGATCAGCCAGGCGCCGAGATGGCGCGGGCTCATGCCGTGAGCCCGAGGGCGGCGGCGATGATTACCTTCTGGAGGTCGGACGTGCCGGAATAGGTGAGGCTGGCGAGGACGTCGACCAGCCCCTCGGCGCCGGCGGTCTCGAGGCCCTTTGCGCCGTGGATGCGGAAGGCGTCGAGGTTGCTCTCGACCGCCGCCTCCGAGCACTGGAGCTTGACCAGGCTCGCATCGGCCTCGGTCACGGTGCCGAGGGCGAGCCGGCCGATGCCGTACTCGAGGAGCAGCCGCGTCGTCGCGTAGCGGCGGTAGGTGTCGACGATCCGGCCGCTGACGTACTGGTTGGCGCTGATCGGCGCGCCGTATTGCTGGCGGCCCTCGGCGTGGCGGATCGAGCGCATCAGCGCCCGCCGGATCGAGCCGACCAGAAACGCCGAGAGCAGGATGCGCTCCTGGACGATCGCGTGGCGGAACACCTGCGCGCCGCCGTTGACGCGGCCGATCAGCCGGTCGCGGCCGATATGGACGTCGGCGAGCGTGACGGTGCCGAGCGTCGAGGCGGCATGGCCGGGCTCGGTGACTGCGGCTGTGGTCAGGCCCGATATGCCGCGCTCGACGAGGAAGGCGCTGATGCCGCGCGAGTGGAGCCGGGTGTCCTTGGTGGCGAAGACGACGAAGACGTCGGCCTGGGTCGCGTTGGTGATCCACGCCTTCTGGCCGTTGAGCACGTAGCCGGTCCGGGTCTCGGCGTAGCGCGTCTCCATCGCCATCACGTCGGAGCCGGCGCCGGCCTCGGTGGCGGCGAAGGCGCCGACCGTGGTGCCGGCGGCGAGCCCCGGCAGCATAACATTGCGGAGCTCGTCGGAAGCGAAGCGCGCCAGCGCGGCGCAGACGGCAAAGGCATGGGCGCCGAAGGAGAGCAGCATCGACCCGTTCGGGCAGCCCTCGCCGAGGCCGACCAGCGCGTCCATCGTCGTGTCGACGTCGTCGACGGTGCCCTCGAGCAGCGGCCGGAGCGGCTCGAAGCGCGCGATCTCGCGGAAGAACAGATGGTCGGCGTGGGTGAAGGCCGCGGCGAGCTCCGCCCCGAGCGTCCGTCCCCGTTCGTGGATCGGCGACTCGTAGAGGATCGCGTCCGGATCAGGCCCGGACATGGGCGGCGAAGGCTCCGGCGAGTTCCTCGTTCCTGGCGCGTGCGGCACCGAGACTCGCGGCGATCATCGTCTCGTCCGGCCGGTCGTTCGACAGCGCGCCGCGCTTGGCTTCCTCGTAGCCGGCGAGGTCGAACATGCCGTGGCCGCTGATGTTGATCAGGATCGACGGCGCGGCGCCGGTCCCGTGCTCGCGGACGATCTCGATCGCGGCGGCGATGGCGTGCGCCGATTCCGGCGCCGGGATGATTCCCTCGCAGTCGGCGAACAGGATGCCGGCGCCGAGCGCCTCGGGCTGCGCGATGGCGCGCGCCGAGAAGCCCCGGTGGGCGTAGAGCGCCGAGAGGAAGGCCGAGGTGCCGTGGTAGCGGAGCCCGCCGGCATGGATGCCCGGCGCGAGATACTTGCTGCCGAGCGTGTACATCCGCGTCACCGGCGTCGTGCCGGAGAAGTCGTTTATGTCGAACAGGTAGTCGCCGCGGGTGAGCTTGGGGCAGGCGACCGGCTCGGCCGCTACCAGTTCGACCTCCCGTCCCATCTGCCGCGCGGCGCGGAGGAACGGCATGCCGACGCCGGCGAAGTTGCTGCCCGCGCCCATGCAGGCGACGACATAATCGGGGAAGTCGCCGAGCGCCTGGATCTGGCCGACCGCCTCGTTGCCGACCACGGTCTGGTGGAGGAGCACGCAGGTCTCGCCGCTGCCGACAGCGAAGCGGGCGGAATCCTTCAGTTCGCGCGCCATCTCGATCGCCTCGCCGGTGGCGACGGCGAGGGAGCCGATGCGGTCCGGGTCGCGCTGCATCGCCTCGCGCCCGGTCCGGGTCAGCGGGCTCGGACTCTCGTGGATCTCGCCGCCGAACAATTCGACGATGCGCGGCCGCTGCGGCTTCTGCCGGTAGCTGATGCCGACCATGAACACGGTGCATTTGAGGCCGAACTGCTTGCAGGCATAGGCGAGGGCCGTGCCCCACTGGCCGGCGCCGGTGCCGGTGATCAGGTGCTTCACGCCGGCCTTCCTGTAGTAGTAGGCCTGCGCGATCGCCGAGTTGAGCTTGTGGCTGCCCGAGACGTTGGCGCCCTCGTACTTGAAGTAGATCCGCGCGCTGGTGCCGAGCCGCTCCTCGAGCCGGTGGGCGCGGCGGAGCAGCGTCGGGCGGTAGGTGGCGTAGATCGCCTGAACCTCGGCCGGGATCGGCACGTCGGCCCGGGTCGTGTCGTTCGACTGCTTCATCAGCGAGAGCGGCTGCTGCGGCAGCACGTTCACGCCGACCGCGTCGGCGAAGTGGTCGGGGGTGGCGGTCGACTCGGCGTAGTGCTCCGGGAAGTCGTGGAGGAAATTGCACCAGGTGGTGACGCCTGCCGCCGTCGCGATCGGCAACGCCATGTCGTTCATTCGGCCGCCCCGCCCTGCTTGACGGCGACCTGGCGCACGAAGCCGAGCAGGTCGCCATAGGTGATGAGATCGACGCCGAGCAGGTCCTCGTCGTCGATCTCGACGCCGAGGGCTCGCTCCAGGCCGCGGATGATCATCAGGAAGCGCCGCGAATCGATGAACAGGTCCGCATAGAGCTCGGCGGATTCGTCCGGCGGGTTGGTCGGGTCGTGGCGCGGCAGTACCTCCGCGATCACTGATGCCAATACTTGCGCCGCCGGGTCGGCGTCGCTCGCCTCGACCCTGTCGCGGCGCGCCTTCTGCGTGGCCGCGGGCTTCGCCGCCGCGCCGGACTGGCCGCGATGCCGGGTCCCCCTCGTCTTCCTGGCGTCCTGGTCCAATGCTCTTGCTCTCGTCTCTTCGCGGCAATTCCCCCGCGGGAACTGCCGGCGTCAGGCTACCATCACTGAAGGTCCGCGAGGTGAAGGTCCTTGAGCAGCCGCTCTCGGCCCTTTCCTTCGACCGCGCTCAGATCGATGATCGGCCGAAGCTTGCCGGAATGCTCGCGCTCGATCCGCGGCACCTTCTGCGCGACGATGCGGATCGGCTCGCCGACGATCCGGCGGAGCCCGGTGAGCGCCGCGTCGAGCTTGACCTCGGCGCTCCGCGCCGGCCGGTACTGGAGGACGAACAGCCCGCGCTCGACGCAGATCAGCCGGTACTGCGCCGCGCCCAGCGTCTCCTTGAGGCAGCCGAGCAGTGCGAAGGGCTCGATCCGCCGGCCTTCGGCGTCGCGGATCGAATCGTTGGTCTTGCCGCGAAGCTCGGCGATCGCGCCGTAGCAGTCCGTCGCATAGTCCATCGGCGCGGCCATCGTCGCGATGTCGCCGATCTCGTAGCGCAGAAGCGGCGTCGCGTCGTTGAGGAGGTCGGAAATGACCACCCGGCAGGCCTCGCCGGGCCCGGCCGCGCGGCCGGAGGCGAGCGACACGCCCTCGAAGACCAGCCGGTCGGTCTCGAGCCTGTAGGCGCCGCCCGGCTCGTCCTGCCACCCCATGAAGCCGAACTCGACGCTGGCATAGGCCTCGCGCGCTTCGAACCCGAACGCGTTGCGGATCGCCTCGCGGCCTTCCGGGATCAGCATCTCGGACGTCGTCCAGATGCGCTTGACCGAGGGCAGGCGGCGCCCTTCGGCGACCATCCACGCTGCGAGGCCGACGATCGAGCTGGCATAGCCGGTCAGCGTCCGCGGCTTCCGCGCCTTCAGCGACTTGAACATCGCGTCCGGCGCCTTGAGCGCGTCGGTGAGCGTCGAATAGGACTTCTCGGCGCGGGTCGCGGACTTCCGGACGCCGTCCGTCTTGGCCGGGTCGGCCAGCGTCTGTTCGGCCCTGCCGGCGACGACGCGGACCTGGCGGTCGCGACGGAAGCGCTCCGGGAAGAGGAACTCGAGCGTGTCGGGCGACGGCTCGCCGGCGACGAAGTGCGGCTTCCGGAAGCGCCAGCTCCGGAACGAGGCGACCCGCTCGTCGATGAACAGCACGAAGGGCACGCCGGTGCTGCCGCTGGTCTGCTTGCGCACGAGCGGCGTCTCGGCATAGGCGCGGCTGACCCGGTCGCCGTCGGGCGCGTCCTCGAAGTCGGCACGGCTGATGACGGGAAGCGTCCCGAACCAGGCCATGAAGTCGGTGAGATCGTCGGGTGGTGCCCCGAAGGGGCGGTAGAGGTCGGCGTAGAACGGGACGTCCCGCATCGCCGACACGACCCGCTCCCGGAGCAGCGCCCGCTGCTCCGGCAGGCCGCCGCGAGGACCCCGTAAATCCATCTCGGCAACCGCGCTTTCAAGCGCGGCATCAAGCAAAGGATTCACGGGTCACCCGCGTCGTATGCGTTCCTGGTGGAACGAAGAAGCCAGCCGGACCGGACCGGTCTAGCCCTTCACAGCCTTCTGCGCCTTCAACGTACGCTGGGCCGAGCGCTGGCCGGTGGACTTCATCACCTGCTGCGAGGACCGGTCGCCCGACTTGGCGGTCTGGGCGGTCTGCGTGGTCTTCGAGGTGCGGGTCTTGGCCATCGAGCGCGTCGAGCGGTTGCCGTTCTCGGCGGCTTCGCCCATCTCGCCCTTCGCCCGGAGCGAGCGGAGCTTGCGGGTCGAGCGGCCCGGAGCGGCGGTGTAGCCGCTGCCCTGGTCGCCGAGCGTGGCGGCGGAGCGGGTCGCTTTGCCCTGGGCCTTGGCCTCGCTGCCGGGAAGGACTCCCGCCGCGAGCACGGCCGCCGCGCCGAGGGCGCCGAGACGGAGGAAGCTGCGGCGGCTCTGCGCCACTTCCTTCTCGGCACGCATCACCTTGGTTTCCTTGGTCGAGTTCATTGCATTCCTCCGTCGAGGGAATCACACTTCCGAGGGAATCGCACTTCGCGAGGTTCGCGCCGGTCGACGCTCTTTGCTTGGCGTTCGAAACATAACGCTAGCAAAGTGAACGCCGCCCAACAAGTTGGTACGTGTAGACGCCCCGATCGATTTTTTTAAGGCCGGGCGGCGACCTTTTGGTGAAGGTCTCCGCCAGTCTTGGACACAATCATGGCGTCTCGCCTTCTCCCGGTAGCGGCGCGCATGGTTGATTCTCACGAGGGCGATGGTGCAGCGCGAGTATTGGCGTCAGCGCGGCGGCAGCGGCTCGCCGCTGCACTTCCGCCCCGCCGATTTCTGGCCCGGCGCCGGCTTTCGCGCTATGCCGTCCGCTTCGGACAAAGGCGCGCCTCCGGCGGCGCCGGTGAGGGAGGATTGCGATGAGCGACAAGGCACGGATCGGCGTCATCGGCGCCGGATGGTGGGCGGTGGTCAACCACATTCCCGTGCTCCAGGCGCTGCCGGATTGCGAGGTGGTGGCCGCCAACCGGCTCGGCAAGGACGAACTGCAGGCCGTCGTCGAGCGGTTCGCGATCCCCGCCGGCTTCGAGGACTACCGGCAGATGCTCGCCGAGGTGCCGATGGATGGCGTGGTGGTCTCCTCGCCGCACGTTCTTCATTACGAGCATGCCAAGGCGGCGCTCGAGGCCGGCTGCCACGTGCTGGTCGAGAAGCCGCTCGCGACCAAGGCTGCCGAAGCGCGCGCCCTCGTCGCGCTGGCGGCGGAGAAGGGAAAGCAGATCGTCGTCCCCTGCGGGTGGAACTTCCAGCCCTTCACCGCCGAGGCACGGCGGCTCGCGGCCGGCGTCGGCCGGATCGAGCACGTCGTGCTGCAGATGGCCAACGCCCTCGACGACCTCTTCGCCGGCGAGCCGATGAAGGAGACCGAGGGCGCCATGTTCCGGCCTCCGGCCTCGACCTGGGCCGACCCCAAGCGCGCCGGCGGCTTCGGCTGGGGCCAGCTGGTGCACGCCCTCGGCCTGATGTTCCGCGTCGCCGATCTCGAGCCGGTCGAGGTGTTCGCGATGACCGGCAATTCCAAGGCCGGCGTCGACTACTACGATGCCGCGGCCGTGCGGTTCGCGGGCGGGGTCACCGGGTCGGTCTCGGGCGCCGCGACGCTGCCGAAGGGCCGTCCGGTCCAGATCGACCTCCGCATCTTCGGCAGCGAGGGCATGCTCCTCGTCGACATCGAGCGCGAGCGGGTGGAGCTTCGGCGTCGCGACGGGCACGACGAGGTGATCCCGCTCAATCCCGGTGACGGCGCCTATGAATGCGAGTCGCCGCTCCGCGTCTTCGTCGACCTCTGCCGCGGCAAGCCGGTCGAGAACGCCGCCGACGGCGTGGTCGGCGCCCGCGCCGTGGAGGTCCTCGACGCGATGTATCGTTCCGCCGCGAGCGGCAAGGCCGAGGCGGTCTGATCCGGGTGCGGCTCAGCGCGGCAGCTCGAAGCCGATCGGCGCCTGGATGGTGATGGTCGTGCCGAGCCCCTTCGGGATCGGCGGATAGGGCGCGGCGCGGCGGACCATCTCGAGGGCCGCCTGGTCGAGGACCCGCGAGCCGGCCGAGCGCACCACCTTCGCCGCCGTCACCCGGCCCGATGCGTTCAGCGTGAAGCGGACCGTGGACCGGCCGGTGAGCCGGTCGCGTCGGGCGGCGCTGGGGTAGAATTTCTTCCGCGCGAGCTGCGCCGCGACCTTGGCGCGGTAGGCGCTTTCCGCCGCCTTGCCGGCGGTCTGCGCCGCGCCGCCGCCGCCCGCGCCGCCCCTCCGCGGGGCGGAGGACGGGGCCGACGGGGCGCTCGGCGGCGGCCCCGCCGGCTTCGGCGCCGGGGCCTCGGCGACCGCCGTCCGTTCCGGCTTGGCGCGCGGCGTCGGCACCGTCGCCGGGTCAGGCGGCGGCGGTCCCTCGGGCTCCTCCTCCGGCGGCTGCTCCTCCTCCGGCGGCGGCGGTTCCACGACGGGCGGCGGTGGCTCTTCGGGCGGCGGCTCCAGCGCCGGCGGCGGTTCGTCGGGCCGCGCCGTCAGCTCGCCGGTCTCGGCCTCCGCCGGCGGCAGCGTCTGGTCGGTCGGTGGCGGTGTCTCCGCCGGCGGTTCAGGCTCGGGCGGAGGTTCGGCCACCGGCTCCGGAGGCGGCGGGTCGGGCTCGACGGTCTCCTCGGGCGGTGTCACCTCGGCCGGCGTCTCCTGGGCCACCTCGACTGGCGGCGCCTCGGGCATCGGCACGCTCTCGACCAGCTCGACCGGAATCCCCTCGAGAAAGATCACGTCCTCGCCCAGGCCGGCGGAGCGCTCGGCATCGTCGGCCGGGCCGACCGCCATCCACACCAGCACGGCGGCATGAAGCGCGAGCGCCGCTCCCGCGGCCAGCAGGAAGGATTTCTCCGCCGTCGTCGCCGCGAGCGGCGGTGCCGGCCGGAACGACAGGGCCGGATCGAGCTTCGGCGGGTCTGAAGGATCCTCCGCGCGGCTGGCGACGAGACGGAGCGGCGCGGGAGACGGCATCGGAAACGTCGGTTACGCGGGGGACTGTAAAGACAACGGGCAGTATCTGTCCGGACCATTCATGTCAATGTTGGCAATTTCATGTGTTGCGCGATTGCATTGCCCGTGCCATCTGGGAACAAACGAGTCGTATCAAGTACATCTGGAATTAGAATAAGTCAAAAATGATCGACAACCCGTCGGATTCCGTCAGAATGCGAGGTTCCGCGACACCGCAGCGGCAGGTCGAGGTCCGCGATGGCGAGATCGACAGTCAAGAACTCTTCCAAAGAGAGCGGGAAGTAAAAATCCGTCACGGCGACCAGACCTACCGCCTGCGCCTGACTGGCCTCAACAAGCTCATCCTTACCAAGTAGGACCCACGCCCATGTTCCGAGTTCCTGCGGCCGGCCTCCTGTTGGCCGCAATCCTGGCGGCGCCCGCGGCCGCGGATCCGCACACCGTGACCGGGGCCGACGGCCGCATCGTGACCGTCGAGGACACGTCGCGGATCGTGTCGGTCGGCGGCACCGTGACCGAGATCCTCTACGCGCTCGGCCTCGGCGACCGCATCGTGGGCGTCGATCTGACCAGCATTTATCCTGCTGATGCCGCGCAGAAGCCGAAGGTCGGCTACATGCGCCAGCTCGCGACGGAGGGGGTGCTGGCGCTTGGCCCGAGCGTGATCATCGCCATCGAGGATTCCGGCCCGCCGGAAACGGTCGAGGTGCTGTCGCGCGCCTCGGTGCCGTTCGTGCTGGTGCCGAAGGCGCATGATGCGGCCGGTATCGCCGCCTCGATCCGTCTGATCGCCGAAGCCGCCGGCGTGCCGGGGGAAGGCGCGACGCTCGCCGAGGCGGTCGAGGCCGATCTGGCCGCGGTCGAGAAGATGCTCGACGGCATCGAGGAGCGGCGGAAGGCGGTGTTCGTGCTCGGCGTCGGCGGCGGCGCCCCGACGGTGGCCGGCAGCGGCACCGCGGCAGCCGACATGTTCGCGCTGTCGCATGTCGACAACGCCATGGCGGCGGCGGACGGCTACAAGCCGTCGAGCGACGAGGCGGTCGTGGCCTCGGCGCCCTATGCCGTGGTGCTGATGGCCGACCGCTCGCACCACCTCACCGACGACCAGGTGCTGTCGGTCCCGGCCTTCACCGGGACCCCGGCTGCGCGGAACGGGCGCCTGATCCGCATGGACGGCGGCTACCTGCTCAACTTCGGCCCCCGTACGGCGCATGCCGCCCGCGACCTTGCCGCCGCGATCTATCCCGAGGCGGGCCTGCCCGCCCTTCCGCCGCGGCCGTGGACGACCGACACGCCGCCGGGCCAATGACGGGGGCGAGGTGAGCGCAGTCGCCGCGGCCCCGGCGACGCGGTCGCAGGCAGGCCGCGCCGCTGCCGCGATCCTCGTCGCCGCGGCGATGCTGGTCGTCGCCATCCTGGTCTCGCTGACGGTGGGGCCGGTCTCGATCGCGCCCGGGCGCGTCGTGGGGATCCTGCTGCACCTGCCGGCGGATCCGGCCGATGCCGACATCGTCCGCGACACCATCGTCGTCCTCGATGTCCGTCTGCCGCGCACCGTGCTGGCGATCCTGGTCGGCGCGGCCACGGCGGTAGCCGGCGCGATGATGCAGGGCCTGTTCCGGAACCCGCTGGCGGACCCCGGCATCGTCGGCGTCTCCGCCGGGGCGGGGCTCGCGGCCGCGCTCTGGATCGTGCTCGGCGCCGGCGCGCTCGGGGCGGCGCTGGGGCCGGTGGCCGACCTCGGCCTGCCGATCGCGGCGTTCCTCGGCGGCTTTGCCATGACCGGGGTCCTCCAGCTCGTCGCCACCCGGGGCGGACGGACCTCGGTGGTGGTCGTGCTTCTCGCAGGCATCGCGCTGACCGGCTTCACCAGCGCCATGACCGGCCTCCTGATCTTCGTCTCGAGCGACCAGGAGCTCCGCGACTTCACGTTCTGGATGCTCGGCAGCCTCGGCGGGGCGACCTGGATCAAGGTGCTGCTGGCGCTGCCCTTCGCCGCGGCGCTCGGGGTGATCGCGCTTCTCGTCGCCCGCGGTCTCGACGCGCTGGCGCTGGGCGAGACCGACGCGCAATATTCCGGCATCGCGGTCGAACGGGTGAAGCGGGCGGCGATGCTGGGCGTCGCCGCCGGCGTCGGGGCGGCCGTCGCGGTGAGTGGGGTCATCGCCTTCTTCGGGCTGATGGTGCCGCATCTGGTCCGGCTCACGCTCGGTCCCGGGCACCGGCTGCTCCTGCCGGTGGCGGCGCTGGCCGGCGCCGCGCTCCTCATCCTCGCCGACGTCTTCGCCCGTACCATCGCGGCGCCGGCGGAGCTGCCGCTCGGCGTGGTCACCGCCGCGGTCGGCGCGCCGATGATGCTGTGGCTCCTGGTCCGCCGCATGCGCGACTTCGGGGGCTGAGCCGTGTACACGGCCGAGGCGGTCTCCGTCGACATAGGGGGCAAGGCGATCCTCGACCGAGTGTCGCTCGCCCTCGCGCCGGGAGAGGTGACGGTGCTGGTCGGGCCGAACGGCGCCGGCAAGTCGACGCTGCTCAAGGCGATGGCCGGCGGCGGCGCGCTGTCGTCGGGCCGCGTCGCCCTGCACGGCCGCAACATCGCCGCGTGGCGGCCGGGCGAGCTCGCGGTGCTCCGCGCCGTCCTGTCCCAGTCGGTCAGCGTCGGCTTCTCGTTCCGGGTCGGCGAGGTGGTGCGGCTCGGGCTTCCGGCCGGTACGCCGCGCCCCCGCGGCGAAGCGCTCGCCGGCGCCGCGCTCGAGCGGGTTGGGCTGTCGCGATTCGCCGACCGCGACTGCACGACGCTGTCGGGCGGCGAGCAGCAGCGGGTGCACCTCGCCCGCGCCATGGTCCAGCTAGCCGCCACGCCGGCCGACGGCCGCGCGCGCTACCTGCTTCTCGACGAGCCGACCAACGGCCTCGACCTCGCCCACCAGCTGCTCGTGGTCGAGATCGCCCGCGAGCACGCCGCGGCCGGCGGCGGGGTGCTCGCCGTCCTCCATGACCTCAACCTTGCCGCGCTCGCGGCGGACCGCGTCGTCGCGCTCGACGGCGGCCGGGTGGTCGCCGACGGCACGCCGGACACGGTGATCACCGACCGCCTGCTCGCCGACACCTATCGCGTCGGGCTCCGGGTCAACGTCGTTTCGCCGTCGGTTTTCGTGCTCCCGGGCAGCCATCGGTCCTGATCGAGTTTAGAATAACTATCATCTTGTTCCATAAGCGATTTCCCGATTGACTTGCCCCGCCGGGCAAATAGGTTGGGCCCGCGCCGGCCCGAGCGGCCGCGCATAGCCAGGTCATGGACGGGTCAGGGGCCCGTCCTTCCCCAGCCAAGAGAAGCCACAGCCCAAGCCTCCACGACGTTCCGGGCGAGACGTCGCCTGGTGGCGCGGGCTTTCGCCAATTCGCCGCTGCCGGCCCTTGAACCGGCGCCGTCGGCAAGCTTGGGAGCAGACCATTTCCATGATCACCATCGACGCCACCGGCTCGACCTCGGGCATCGACTTCGAGGCCTACATCCGCGGCGGCTTCCTCACCGG
>JBIQKL010000070.1:11333-17424 GCA_044506555.1 Hyphomicrobiales bacterium
GCTCGACCTCGGGCATCGACTTCGAGGCCTACATCCGCGGCGGCTTCCTCACCGGTACCGGCAGCACCAACCCCGTGTTCGACGGTAATCCGTCGGCGTTCAGCGGCTCCGAGGCGCTCTACAGCTATGTCGGCGGCAAGTACGTCCTCGCGACCGGCAGCTTCAGCTACGACATCAGCACGCACGTCGTCAGCGGCTACGTCACCGACATCGAGTTCGGCGCCGGCTCGAGCGCGGCGCCGACCATCGCCGGCCTCAACCTCCTCGACCCCGGCTACACCGCATTCCTGAGTGCGTACCGGGAGGGCGGCAACGCCAGCCCGATCGTCCTCAACACCTTCGGCGACGCGCTCGACAGCGGTTCGCAGCACTTCAAGGGCTCGGCCCATGCCGACGTGTTCACCGGCACGGTCTTCGACGACCTGATCGAAGGCAATGGCGGCGACGATCGTCTCGGCGGCGGTGGCGGCAACGACGAGATCGATGGCGGCGACGGCATCGACACCGCGATCTTCGCCGATATCGAGTCGGCCTACACGGTCGTCCGCTACGACAGCGGCCTGATTACCGTGAAGAAGGGCACCGAGACGACGACGCTGAAGAACGTCGAGAAGCTCGAGTTCGGCGGCGGCGGCTCGGTCGACACCGGTGGCCTCACGCCGGTGGCGGTCGCGCGGGCGACGATCGACGCCAGCGCGATGAACGGCGTCGACTTCACCACCTACCTCTCCGACTACTTCGCCAAGGTCCAGCTCTCGGGCTCCTCCGCCTATCACGGGGGAACGCTCGACACATGGTATCCGGGCGGCCCGAACCCCTCGATGGACTATCTCAACGGCGACCAGGTCAGCTTCAAGTTCCGGCCCGACGGCGTTACGAGCGGCGACTACACGAGCGTCGTCATCCTCGCCGGCCAGGAGATCGCATACGATCGAGCCCACTATTGGGACCAGCGTCCGGGCGGCGGTCAGTATGACCACGGCAGCATCTCGGGATCGGTTGATGCGCTGATTTTCGGCAGCATCACCGGCGACCAGCCGGTTTCGGGGCCGGACCTCTATACCGGATACACCGCCGAGCTGATCATCAGCGGCCTCGGCCTTCATGACGAGCCGGGGGCGGGCGGCAGCGGCTCCGCCAATCCAGTGCCGTCGCTTTACTACGGCGTCAACACGGGCAACGTCGACAAGATCGAAGGCGTGCTCTCGCAATACGCCCTCGACTTCATCGGCTCGCAGGGCGACGACAAGTTCGTCGGCGGCCTGTTCGACGACTACGTCGACGGCGGCGCCGGCAACGACCAGCTCTTCGGCGCGCGCGGCAACGACGTCATCGACGGCGGGCTCGGCGACGACGTCCTCTCCGGCGGCTTCGGCAACGACACCCTGATGGGCGGCGACGGCAACGACTGGATCGCCGGCGACGAGGGCGACGACGGCATCGACGGCGGCAAGGGCGACGACATCGCCTATGGCGGTGCCGGCAACGACTGGATGCTGGGCGGGAAGCGCTGGGACAAGCTCTATGGCGGCGACGGCGACGACACGCTGTTCGGCGACCAGGGCAAGGACAAGCTCTTCGGCGATGCCGGCAACGACTACCTGTCCGGCGGCAGGGGGCGGGACGTCCTCACCGGCGGGTCCGGTGCCGATACCTTCGTGTTCTCCAATCGCCTCGACAGCGGCAACAAGAAGAAGAGCTGGGACGTCATCCGCGACTTCAACCAGGACGAGGGCGACCAGATCGACCTTTCCGGGCTGAAGGGCGAGCTGACCTTCATCGGCAAGGACGGATTCTCGGCCGATGGCGACGGCGAGGTCCGCTACTCGTACAAGAACAAGAAGGCCACGCTGGTGAAGCTCGATCGCGACGGCGACGGTCACGTCGACATGAAGATCAAGCTCGACGGCAAGATCGAGCTGACCGACGGCGACTTCATACTGTGAACCGATCGCCTGCCGCCATGGGCACGGGGGCACGCCGGCGGAGATCTCCGCCGGCGCGTCCGCTCATGGCGGCGGCGATCATCGTCCTGCCCGCCGCCTGGGCGAACGCCCAAGAGGCGGAGCTTTCCGGCGGCGTGCTCGAGCTCGACGCGATCACCGTCACTGCCTCGGCGCCGGTCGGCGAGCCGGTGGTGGTGCCGACCTACGGCGCCCTGGCGCCGACCAGCGTCTGGACCCGGGGCGAGCTGCAGCCGCTCCAGCCGAGCGACGTCGCCGACATCCTCGACCTCGTGCCGAGCGTCAACACCCAGACCACGCCGAACGATCCCGGCGCGGCGGTCAGCGTCCGCGGCCTCCAGGATTTCGGCCGCGTCAACGTCACCATCGACGGCGCCCGCCAGAACTTCCAGAAGTCGGGGCACGGCGCCAACGGCACCTTCTATTTCGACACCGAGATGCTGCGCGCGGTCGAGGTCACCCGCGGGCCCTCGGTCGGCGCGGACGGCGGCGGCGCCATCGGCGGCACGGTGAGCTTCACCACGCTCGACGCCGACGACGTGCTTGCGCCGGACGAGAACGTCGCGGTCCGCCTCAAGGCCACGGGCGAGACCAACGCGCCGTCCTTCATGGGCCACGGCGAGGCGGCGGCGCGGCTGAGCGACAGCGTCGAGGTGGTCGCGGCGGCGACATGGCGCGAAGCCGACGACTACAAGGCCGGCGGCGGCGAGACCGTCAACTCGGCGCAGGACCTGCTGTCGGGCCTCGCCAAGGTGCGGATCCGGCCCAACGACGCCCACGACGTCACGGTGTCGGCGCTCCACTACGATTCGAGCTTCGACAATTCGCTGATCGACACCGCCTCGAGCCATGCGGTCGCCGACACCTATACGCTCAACTATCGCTGGACGCCGGACTCCGACTGGGCCGACCTGACGGCGAAGACCTACTACACCGCCACCCGGCTTACCCACAGCAACAAGGGCGACCCGGACGAGCGCTACGAGATCGGGACCCTCGGCGCCAACCTCTACAATACCTCGCGCTTCGAGACCGGCTCGATCCTCCATTCGGTCAGCTACGGCGTCGACGGCTTCCACGACCAGGTCGAGACCCGCGACCCGGCCGGGTCGAGCGACGACCTGACCCCGTCGGGCGAGCGGATCGTCTACGGCGCCTTCATCGAGGACAAGGCCGAGATCACCGACTGGCTGGAGGTGGTCGGCGGCCTCCGCTTCGACGGCTACCGCCTCGAGGGCGACGGCACGATCAACCAGGGCACCCACGTCTCGCCGAAGCTGACCGTCGGGATCAAGCCGTTCGACCCGGTGACCCTCTACGCCACCTATGCCGAGGGCTACCGGCCGCCGGCGCTCACCGAGACGTTGATCGACGGCTTCCATCCGCCGCCGGTCTCGACCGGCCGGTTCATGCCCAACCCGGACCTCAAGGCCGAGGTCGCCCACAATCTCGAGGCCGGCATCGGCATCGACAAGGGCGGGCTCCTCCTGCCCGACGACCAGCTCCGCGCCAAGCTCGGCGTGTTCCGCAACCGGGTCGACAACTACATCCAGCAGGTCTTCGAGCCGTTTCCGATCCCGGGCGGCTACCAGTACCAGAACGTCGCCGAGGCGACGATCGAGGGCGTCGAGCTCGAGGCTTCCTACGACGCCGGTTTCGCCTTCGGCTCGCTCTCCGGCCAGGTGATGCGCGGCATCGACGAGTCGAACGGCGAAGAACTCGGGAGCGTCCCGCCGAGCCGCATCGTCGGCATCGCCGGGTTCCGGGCCTTCGACCGCGCCCTCGAGGTCGGCACCAAGATCACCGCCGTCGCCGGCAAGGACACGGCGGACGTCTTCGGCCTGGTGGGCGAGCCCTACCAGATCGTCGACGTCTTCGCCGCCTGGCGGATCAGCGAGGACGCAAGCGCCAACCTGATGCTCTCCAACATCTTCGACACCTACTACCGCCAGTACCCCAACGGCAGCCCCAGCCCGGGGTTCAACGCCAAGGTTTCGCTCGTCACCCGTTTCGGGGGATGAGCCGCCGCCTGCCTACGGAAGGAACCGACATGATCAAGATCAAGCTCAACGGCAAGAAAGGCGTCGACTACAACGCCTATGTCGACAGCTACTTCGCCGACCTCGTGCCGCAGGGATTCCCGACCTTCCTGCCGGACCCGCAGAAGTTCAGCGGCAAGGAGATCCTCCTGCTCGGCGAGGACCACGGCAAGAGCACCAAGGCGCTGATCCTCGACGGCAAGAATTTCCTCTACGACTACAACGGCCACACGCTGTCGGGGACGCTCAAGTCGGTGACTCTCGCGACCCTCGGCAAGAGCTACAAGAAGGGCGAGTACAAGACCGACAAGAAGGGCTTCATCACCAAGGTCACCGACACGGTCGAGATCTCGGGCCTCAAGATTTCCAACAAGAAGGGCGATCGCGGCGACCTGCACGACACGATCTACGCCCTGATGGGGGGCGATGTCGGCGAGCACGGTACGAGCGGCCTCTCCAACCCCGCGGTGCTGTTCAAGTTCGTCAACGGCCAGGGCCACAAGGTCAAGGGCACGAACAAGAACGACTCCTACAAGGGTACCGACTTCAAGGACAAGATCGATCTCGGAAAGGGCAACGACGTCCTCAACGGCAAGGGCGGCAAAGACGTCCTGAAGGGCGGCAAGGGCAAGGACGTCTTCGAGTTCGATACCGCGCTCGGGCCGAGCAACGTCGACAAGATCAAGGACTTCAATCCGAAGGACGACACGATCCACCTGTCGAGCGCGATCTTCGCCGGCCTCGCCACGGGCAAGCTCGATTCGAGCGCCTTCGTCATCGGCAAGGAAGCCGCGGACGCCAACGATCGCATCATCTACGACAAGAAGAGCGGCGCGGTGTCGTTCGATGCCGACGGCGCCGGCGGCGCATCGGCGATCCAGTTCGCCAAGCTGAGCAAGAACCTCGACTTGTCGGCCGACGATTTCTTTGTGTTCTAAGCCAGCCCCGAAGGAGCCAGCAAAATCATGAACGCTCCCGTTCTCGATCATCCGCTCACCCGTGCCGAGCGACTGAAGCAGGAAACCCATGCCCTCCATGAGCGGCTCGACACCAGCATCGCCGGTGAGGAGCCGTTCGCCCAGCATGATCGCTACGCCGCCTTCGTCGAAGTGCAGTATCGCTTTTACGCCGGCATCGAGCCGCTCTACCGGGACCCTCGCCTCCAGGCGCTGATCCCGGACCTCGCCGCCCGTTCGCGTTTCGAAGCGGCAGGGCGCGACCTCGTCGACCTGGGACGGCCGGTGCCCGACGTGGCGCCGCTGCCGATCCCCTCCGGCGAGGCGCTCGGCTGGCTCTACGTGTCCGAAGGCTCGACCCTCGGCGCCGCCTTCCTGCTCAAGGCGGTGGAGGCGATCGGCCTCAGCGAGGAAAAGGGCGCGCGCCATCTCGCGGCGGCCCCGGTCGGCCGCGGCAAGCACTGGCGAGCGTTCAAGGAAGCGCTGAACGCGGCCGAGCTCGGCCCGGAGGAGGACGAGCAGGTGATCGTCGGCGCCAATGCCGCCTTCGCCCATGTCCAGCGGCTGGTCAACGAGCTGATGGCGCGGCCGTAGGCGGGTGTTTTCTCCGCCCGTCATCCTCGGGCTTGACCCGAGGATCGGCCTCAGCCCGCGCATCGGCTGCCGTCGGGATAGCGGCGTTCCGGTCCCCCTCGTTGTGCCCGCGTCACGCGATCCTCGGGTCGAGCCCGAGGATGACGGCGAGGGGCTGGACGCGCGCTATTTCCCTTCGGGGCGTCCTGAACAGAGTCTGCGACATCGGCCTGCGCTCCGGGCCGGACAGCGTATCGCCGCCTCTCCGCCCGTCATCCTCGGGCTCGACCCGAGGATCGGCCTCAGCCCGCGCATCGGTTGCCGTCGGGATAGTGGCGTCCCCGCCCGCTTGTCGTGCCCGCGTCCCGCGATCCTCGGGTCGAGCCCGAGGATGACGGTGAGGGGGGCTCGACATGGGATACCTCCGTCCGGGGCCGTTCTGACGCAAATGAGCCTGCCGTCTCCTCTCACAACGCCTGGAGATGCCGGATCGGGCGGGCCGGGGCCAGCGCCTCCGCCGCCGCGACGATCGCCTGGGCGTCGATGCCGTAGTGACGGT
>JBIQKL010000070.1:17524-20503 GCA_044506555.1 Hyphomicrobiales bacterium
GCCAGCGCCTCCGCCGCCGCGACGATCGCCTGGGCGTCGATGCCGTAGTGACGGTAGAGGTCGGCGATGGTGCCGGTCTGGCCGAAATGTTCCACCCCGAGGGACCGGGTCCGGTGTCCGACGACGGCGCCGAGCCACCCTAGCGTCGCCGGGTGGCCGTCGAGCACGGTCACCAGGCTGCAGTAGCGCGGCAGGTCGGCGAACAGCCGCTCGATGTGGCTCCGGGCGTGCGGCAGGCCACGCTCGCGGGCCCGCGCCGCCGCCGTCCAGCCCGCATTGAGCCGGTCGGCGGAGGTGATCGCCAGCAGTCCGACGTCGCGGCGGTCCTCCGCCATCAGCCCCACCGCCTCGATCGCTTCCGGCGCCACCGCGCCGCTATAGACCACAACCGCCTCGGCGTTCGGCCCGGGCTTCCGCATCCAGTATGCCCCGTCGAGGATGTCGCGCTCGAGGTCGGCGGTCATCTCGCGCCGGATCTGCTCCACGGGCCGCGTCGAGAGGCGGAGATAGACCGAGCCGCCGGTCTCGTCGCGGAGCCATGTGCGTTCGGACGACTCGCCCTCGCCGTCGCGCTGCATGTAGTCGAAGGCGAAGCGCATGATCACCGCAAGCTCGTCGACGAAGGCCGGCTCGAAGGCGGCGAGGCCGTCCTGCGCGAGGCCGATCAGCGGCGTCGCGATCGACTGGTGCGCACCGCCCTCGGGCGCCAGCGTCACCCCGGACGGCGTCGCCACCAGGAGGAACCGGGCGTCCTGGTAGCAGGCATAGTTGAGCGCATCGAGACCGCGCTGGATGAACGGATCGTAGAGCGTGCCGACCGGCAGGAGCCGGCGCCCGAACAGCGAATGCGACAGCCCGAGCGCCGAGAGCAGGATGAACAGGTTCATCTCGGCGATGCCGAGCTCGATGTGCTGGCCCTTCGGCCCGAAGTCCCACTTCTGTGTCGATGCGATCCGCTCCTCGCGGAAGGTGTCGGCCATCGCGTCGCGCGCGAACAGCCCGCGACGGTTGACGAACGGGCCGAGGTTGGTCGAGACCGTGACGTCCGGCGAGGTGGTGACGATCGCATCGGCGAAGGCGCCGCCCGCCCGCGCCGCCTCGTCGAGGATCTTGCCGAAGCCGAACTGGGTGGACGCCACCGCCGGCACGTCGACCGCGAGCCGCTCCGGCACGGGGACCGGATCGGCGTGGAGGCGGCGCGTCCCGGCCCGGTTGAACGGCACCTTGTCGAGGAAGCGGGCGATGGTCTTCTCTGGCAGCGACAGGCCCTCGAAGCGGTCCCATTCGTGGCCGGGGCGGACGCCCATCGCGGCCCGGAACGTGTCCATCTGCGCGGTCGTCATCAGGCCGGCATGGTTGTCCTTGTGGCCGGCAAGCGGCAGGCCGTGGCCCTTGATCGTGTACGCGATGAAGCAGGTCGGCCGGTCGTGCTTCGACGCCGCCTCGAACGCCTCGAGCAGCGACGGCAGGTCGTGGCCGCCGAGGTTGGTCATCAGGCTCGCCAGCTCCTCGTCGGAGCGTCGCTCGATCAGCGCCGAGACCGGGCCCTGGTCGCCGATCGTGTCGAGGAGGCGCTTCCGCCAGGCCGCGCCGCCCTGGAAGGTGAGCGCCGAATAGAGCTGGTTCGGGCATGTGTCGATGAAGGTCCGGAGCGCCTCGCCGCCCGGCTCGCGGAAGGCCGCCTCCTGCAGCGCGCCGTATTTGAGGATCACGACGTCCCAGCCGAAGTTCCGGAACATCGCCTCGAAGCGCGACCACAGGCCCTCGCGGATCACCGCGTCGAGGCTCTGGCGGTTGTAGTCGACCACCCACCAGGTGTTGCGGATGCCGTGCTTCCAGCCTTCGAGCAGCGCCTCGAAGATGTTGCCCTCGTCCATCTCGGCGTCGCCGACCAGCGCCACCATGCGGCCCTCGGGGCGCCCGTCGCCGCCGCCATGGGCGCGGACATAGTCCTGCACCAGCGAGGCGAACAGCGTCTGCGCCACGCCGAGCCCGACCGAGCCGGTCGAGAAGTCGACGTCGTCGACGTCCTTGGTGCGCGAGGGGTAGCTCTGCGCGCCCTTGTAGCCACGGAAATTCTCGAGCTTCTCGAGGGTCTGGTTGCCGAGGAGGTACTGGATGGCGTGGAACACCGGGCTCGCATGCGGCTTCACCGCCACCCGGTCCTCGGGGCGGAGCGTGGCGAAGTAGAGCGCGGTCATCACCGTAGCAAGCGAAGCCGATGACGCCTGGTGTCCGCCGACCTTGAGGCCGCCCGGGTTCTCGCGGAGATGGTTGGCGTTGTGGATCGTCCACGACGACAGCCACAGTACCTTCTTCTCGAGTTCGGACAGGATCGCCAGCGCGTCGGTCATGGCCCACGTCTCCCAATGCTTCACGGGGGCGAGTCTAGGGCACGCCGGATGGCGTTTCCCGGCATTTTTCAGTCGTCGGGCGCGTGATATTGGTGGATTCCACCAAAGAGAGGGGCCGCATATGACCGAACGCCCAATCGACGCGATCGACCGCCGGATCATCACCGCGCTCCAGCGCGACGGCCGCATTTCGATGTCGGACCTTGCCGCCGAGGTCGGGCTGTCGCCGAGCCCTTGCGCCCGCCGCGTCGGCCTGCTCGAGGACGCGGGCGTCATCGAACGCTATGTCGCGGTGGTCAACCAGCGCGCGGTCGGCCTGCCGGTCAGCGTCTTCGTGTCGATCAAGCTGTCCAGCCAGCGCGAAGAGGCGCTCAACGCCTTCGCCGCCGCCATCGGCAAGTGGCCGGAGGTGCTCGAATGCTACCTGATGACCGGCCCGCGCGACTACCTGCTCCGTGTCGTCGCCGAGGACCTTGGCGCCTATGAGCGCTTCCTCAAGCAGAAGCTGACGCGCCTCGACGGCATCGCCTCGATCGAGTCTTCCTTCGCGCTCGAACAGGTGAAATACACCAACGTGCTGCCGGTGCGGTGAGTCCGCCCAGGCACACCTGCCGTCATCCTCGGG
>JBIQKL010000071.1:0-4228 GCA_044506555.1 Hyphomicrobiales bacterium
AGCGCCTTCGCCTTTCGGCGGAGCGCCTGCGCGAGTCCGTAGCCGTCGAGCCAGCCCTCGCCGCTTCGCCCGAAGCAGCCCGCGGCGAGGTCGCCGGTCGCGAGCCACGGAAAGGTCGCGGCAAGCGCGTCGCGCTCGAGATGGACGATATCGGCGCCGAGCCCGGTCTGGACCGCGTGATTCCGTTGGAGCGTCTCCGCGCCGGCCGGCGTGGCGAGGAACAGGTAGCCGCCCTCGACAAGACCGACGTCGGGGCGCTCGCCGTCGACCGCGAGCAGGTCGGGCGCCCGGCGGAGGAAGTCGATGGCGTAGAGCGACAATGAGACGTTCACTGCGCATGAGAATTGCTGCCGGATGCCGCCGGCCGACAGCGCAGTCGCGGCGCGGGCGAAGGTCGGGTCGCGCTCGACGAGCAGGACGCTGCCCTTGAAACCCGGATCGGCGGCGAGGTGATAGGCGGCCGAGGCGCCATGCGCCGCCCCGCCGACGATCACGACGTCGCGGGTCTCGTTCATGCCGACGTCGCGAGCGGCCGGTCGACGGCTCTGCGGAGCGAGAACTTCGATTCGATGCGCGCCACGCCCGGCAGGTGGCCGAGCACGTTCGCATGGAGCCGCTCGAAGTCGCTGAGATCGCGGGCGACGATCTGGACGAGATAGTCGCTGGCCCCGGACATCAGGTGGCAGGTGAGCACGTTGGGGCAGGCGGCGAGGCTCTGCTCGAAGGCGCGCAGCGTCGCGTCGTTCTGCCGCTCGAGCGTGATCTCGACGAAGGCGGTGAGGCCGAGGCCGAGCGCCTGCGGGTCGATCAGGGCGCGATAGCCGGTGATCACGCCGGCCGCCTCGAGGCTCTGGATGCGGCGGGTGCATGCCGACGGCGACAGCCCGACCCGCGCGGCGAGCTCGACCGTCGTCATCCGGCCGTTCCGGGCCAGCGCCGCGATGATTTTTCGGTCGAACGCATCGAGCAGCATGGAATCGCCAGTCCGAGGCCGAATGACGGTGGAAACATGTTTACACCGCCGCAATCGCTGCACACATATCACGGAAACCGCGCGCCGGCAGCAATAGACTAACGACGATGATCAATTCATGAGGACATGAACGATGCTGGTGGGAGTCCCTAAAGAGATCAAGAGCGGCGAGGCTCGGGTCGGCGTGACCCCGGGCGCCGCATCCGAGTATGTTGCCCAGGGCCACAGCGTGGTGGTCGAGACCGGGGCGGGTGCCGGCATCGGCGCCGGCGACGATGCCTACCGAAACGCGGGCGCGACGATCGCCGCGACCGCGGCGGAGATCTTCGCCGCTGCCGGGATGATCGTGAAGGTCAAGGAGCCGCAGCCGCAGGAATGGGCGCAACTCCGGCGCGGCCAGATCCTCTATACCTATCTGCATCTCGCCGCCGATCCCGAACAGGCCCGCGGCCTGATGGAGTCCGGCGTCACGGCGATCGCCTACGAGACGATCACCGACGATCTCGGCGGCCTGCCGCTGCTCGCCCCGATGAGCGAGGTCGCCGGGCGTCTCTCGATCCAGGCCGCGGCGACGGCGCTGCAGAGGCCCAATGGCGGCCGCGGCGTGCTGCTCGGCGGCGTGTCCGGCGTGAAGCCGGGGAAGGTTACCGTCATCGGCGGCGGCGTGGTCGGCACCGAGGCGGCGCGGATGGCGGCCGGGATCGGCGCCGAGGTCACCGTCCTCGACAAGTCTCTGCCCCGGCTCCGGGTCCTCGATGACATGTTCCAGGGCCGCATCCACACCCGCTATTCGACGCGCGATGCTCTCCTCGAGGAGGTCTGCGCGGCCGACGCGGTGATCGGCGCGGTGCTGATCCCCGGCGCCGCGGCGCCGAAGCTCGTCACCCGCGAGATGCTGGCGAAGATGAAGCCGGGCGCGGTGCTGGTCGACGTCGCCATCGACCAGGGCGGATGCTTCGAGACCTCCCGTCCGACCACCCACGCCGACCCGACCTTCGTGGTCGACGGCGTGGTGCATTACTGCGTCGCCAACATGCCGGGCGCCGTGCCGCTCACCGCGAGCGAGGCGCTCAACAACGCGACGCTGCCGCTCGGCCTGCTGCTCGCCGATCTCGGCACCGGCGCGCTCGCCCGCGATCCCCATCTCCGCAACGGCCTCAACGTCCATGAAGGCCGGATCACCCACGCGGCCGTCGCCGATGCCCTCGGCGTCGACATCGCCGAAACCGACCTCGCAGCCTGATATCCCTCTCCCCCGCGAGGTCCGACGGGCTCGTCGCAAGCGACGGGCCCGCTTGTTTTCGGTTGCCCGCCGCGCACATTCCTGTAGACGGGGCGGCGATGACCCAGACGCTCTCCGATACCGAACTTGCCGAGGCCCTCGTTCCCGTCGCCATCGAGGCGGGAAGGGCGATCCTCGACGTCCGCGCCGGCCATGTCGCCGTCAGCCACAAGGCGGATTCCTCGCCCGTGACCGAGGCCGACAACGCGGCCGAGGCCATCATCCTCCGCCATCTCGCCCGGCTCGCGCCGGACCTGCCGGTGGTCGCGGAGGAGGCGGTGGCCGGCGGTGCGCTGCCGCAGGTCGACGGCGCCTTCTTCCTGGTCGACCCGCTGGACGGCACCAAGGAATTCGTCAAGGGCGGCGACGACTTCACCGTCAATATCGCGCTGGTCCGCGACGGCCGGCCGGTGCTCGGCATCGTGCTCGCGCCCGCCGCGGACACGATCTATGTCGGTGTCGCGGGGGCGGGAGCCTGGACGGCCAGGGGCTCGGACCTTGCCGCCCGCCGCCCGATCACGGTCCGCGAACCGCCCGCGAACCTCGATGTCGTCGCCTCGAAGTCGCACCGGACGCCGGAGACCGACGCCTACATCGCCCGCTATGCCGTGCGTGACCTTGTATCGGCCGGATCGTCCCTGAAGTTCTGCCTGGTCGCCGAGGGCAAGGCCGACCTCTATCCCCGGATGGGCACCACGATGCAGTGGGACACGGCCGCGGGCGACGCGGTGCTCCGCGCCGCGGGCGGGGCCTGCCAGTCGGCGGAGGGCGGGGTCCTGCCCTACGGGCCGAACGGCGCGGAGGGCGCTGCCGCTTTCCGTAATCCGTGGTTCATCGCCGCCGGCAAGGTGCCGATCCTGGCGGTATAGGCGGGGCGCGCCGCGGACGGCGCGCCATTGCCGGTGTCCGCGGCGGTGTGCTAGGGCGCCCGCGACCCACCCTCCATCATCCAAGCGAGCCTTCATGCCCCAGACCCGTTTCGACGTCCTCGGTATCGGCAATGCGATCGTCGACGTGATCGCCCGCACCGAGGAGGACTTCCTGGTCGAGAACGGCCTCGTGAAGGGCTCGATGCGCCTGATCGACACCGCCGAGGCGGAGCGGCTCTACGGCGCGATGGCGGCGGCGATCGAGGCCTCCGGCGGCTGCGCCGGCAACACCGCAGCCGGGGTCGCCTCCTTCAGCGGCAGGGCGGCGTTCATCGGCAAGGTCGCGGAGGACCAGCTCGGCGGGATCTACCGTCACGACATGAAGGGGACGGGCGTCGCCTTCGCCACGCCGCCGCTGCTGGGCGGCGCCCCCACCGCGCGGTCGATGATCCTGATCACGCCCGATGGCGAGCGGACGATGAACACCTATCTCGGCGCCGCCCACGAGCTGTCGCCGGCCGACATCGACCGCGACACCGTCGCCGCGGCGGCGATCACCTATCTCGAAGGCTATCTCTGGGATCCGCCGCCGGCGAAGGAGGCGTTCCGCAAGGCCGCCGAGTATGCCCATGCGGCCGGACGACGCGTGGCGCTGACGCTTTCGGATTCGTTCTGCGTCGATCGCTTCCGGAGCGAGTTCCTCGGCCTGATCCGCGACGGCAGCGTCGACATCCTGTTCGCCAACCAGGCCGAGATGCACGCCCTCTACGAGACGTCGGACTTCGACACCGCCGTCGCCGCACTCCGGCAGGACTGCCGCCTGGCCGCGGTGACCATGGGCGCCGACGGCGCGCTCGTCGTCACGCCGGGCAACGTCGAGCGCGTCTCGGCGACCCCGGTCGAGACCGTGGTCGACACCACCGGCGCCGGTGACCTGTTCGCCGCGGGCTTCCTGTTCGGCGAGGCGCGCGCGATGCCGCATGCCGACTGCGCCCGGCTCGGGGCGCTCGCTGCCGCCGAGGTGATCTCGCACATCGGCCCGCGCCCGGCGACCTCGCTCAAGGGCCTCGCCGAGCAGGCCGGCTTCACGCTGTAGGGCACGGC
>JBIQKL010000071.1:4328-16877 GCA_044506555.1 Hyphomicrobiales bacterium
GCAGATGGAGACCGATCCTCGGGTCAAGCCCGAGGATGACGGCAGTGGGGACCTACCCCCTCAATGCGCCTCGTCCCAGTTGCCGGCGGCCTTGGCGTCGACGTGGAGCGGCACGGAGAGCGCCACCGCCGGGTCGGCGGCCTTCGCCATCACGCCGGCGATCACCGGCATGGCCCGCTCGGCCTCCTCCTCCGGCACCTCGAAGACCAGTTCGTCGTGCACCTGGAGGAGCATGCGGGCCGGGATCCGCGCTTCGGCGAGCGCCGGCTCCATGCGCACCATGGCGCGGCGGATGATGTCGGCGGCGGTGCCCTGGATCGGGGCGTTGATCGAGGCGCGCTCGACGAAGGCGCGCTCGGCGTAGTTGCCCGAATTCGCCTGCGGGAAGTGGATCTTCCGGCCGAACAGGGTGCGCACGAATCCGTGCTCGTGGACGTGCGCCTTCATCGCCTCCATGTAGTCGCGGATGCCGGGGAAACGCTCGAAATACTTCTTGATGTAGGCGCCCGCCTCCTCGCGCGGGATGGTGAGCTGGTTGGCGAGGCCGAAGGCCGAGATGCCGTAGATGATGCCGAAGTTGATCGCCTTCGCCCGGTTGCGGACCTCGCGCGGCATGCCGGCGACCGGTACGCCGAACATCTCGCTCGCCGTCATCGCATGGATGTCGTCGCCCTTGGCGAAGGCTTCCTTGAGCTGCGGGATGTCGGCGACATGGGCGAGGATGCGGAGCTCGATCTGGCTGTAGTCGGCCGAGATCAGCTTCATGCCCTCGCCGGCGATGAAGGCGGTGCGGATCCGGCGCCCGGCCTCGGTTCGGATCGGGATGTTCTGGAGGTTGGGCTCGTACGACGAGAGGCGGCCGGTCGAGGTCGCCGCCAGCGCGAACTGCGTGTGGATGCGGCCGGTCTCGGCGTGGATGTAGGTGGGAAGCAGGTCGGTATAGGTCGACTTGAGCTTCGAGAGCTGCCGCCAGTCGAGGATGCGCGCGGCGAGTTCGTTGCCGTTCGCCGCGAGGTCCTCGAGCACGTCCGCCCCGGTCGACCAGGCACCGGTCTTGGTCTTCTTGCCGCCGGGCAGCCCGAATTTCCCGAACAGGATGTCGCCGAGCTGCTTCGGCGAGCCGATGTTGAAGCTGTCGCCGGCGAGGCCGTAGATCTCGTCCTCGAGTCCGCCGAGCTTCTGCGTGAACTCGCCCGAGAGCCGCGACAGCGCCTGGCGGTCGACCCGCACCCCGCGCTCCTCCATGCGCGCCAGGACCGGCACCAGCGGCCGCTCCAGCGTCTCGTAGAGATTGGTCATGCGCTCGGGCGCGAGCCGCGGCTTGAGCGCCAGCCACACCCGGAGCGTCAACTCGGCATCCTCGGCGGCGTAGCGGGTGGCGCGGTCGAGCGGCACCGACTCGAAGGCGACGGCGCCGCGGCCGCTGCCGGTCACGTCCTTCCGGGCGAGGGCGACATGGCCGACCCAGCGCTGGGCGAGGGCGGCGAGCGCAACGTCGCCCTTGCCGGCGTCGAGCGCATAGGCGAGCAGGACGGTGTCGTCGAAGGGAGCGAGGGCGATGCCGTGGCGCCCGAGAAGCAGCGATAGCGCCTTGAGGTCGTGGCCGATCTTGAGAACGGATCCGTCCTCGAGCAGCGGCTTCAGCCGGGCCAGCGCCTCGCTTTCCGGAATCTGACCTTCCAGCAGGCCCGGGTTGAGCAGATCCGCTGCGCCGTTGCGGTGGCCGAGCGGAACGTATGCGGCGCGGCCCGGCGCAATGGCGATGCCGATCCCGGTGATCGTCGCCTGCATCGGGTCGCCGGAAGTCGACTGGACGTTGACGGCGAGCCGTCCGGCCTCGGCGGCATCGGCGATCCACGCCTCGAGCCGGTCGAGCGTGGTGACGGTCTCGTAGAGCGCCGGGTCGAGCGGGATGGCGGTGGCGGCGGCAAGCCCGGCCGCGGCCCGATCGGCCGGCCGCAGCCATTCGCCGCTGTCGCCGCTGCCGACCGGCGCGCCGCCGTTCGCCGGCCGCGCCTGTCCGCGCGGCGGCAGGCCGAGCGGCAGTTCCGGAGGCGCGACGGGGGCCGTGGCGTCGGATGCGGACGGCGCTGGGAGGATGACCTCCTCCGGCGGCAGGAGCTTCGCCGCGTAAGTTGCGGCGTGGAGCTTGTCCGACTTGAGCCGCGGGTCGGCCTCGACGGTGTTCGGATCGATCCCGGAGTTCTCGCCGACCCGCTTGGTCAGCGTGATCAGCTCGATCGCCTTGGCGAAGGCGATCAGCTTCCGCCCGTCGAGATCGCCGACGCGGGTCGCGGCGAGCGGCGTGTCGATCTCGACCTCGCAGTCGAGCGTCACCAGCCGCTTCGACATGCGCGCCTGCTCGGCAAAGCCGATCAGCAGCTCGCGCCGCTTCGGCTGCTTGATCTCGCCGGCGCGGGCGAGCAGCGTCTCGAGGTCGCCGTGCTCGGCGATCAGCGCCGACGCGGTCTTGAGGCCGATGCCGGGCACGCCGGGGACGTTGTCGGAGGTGTCGCCGATCAGCGCCTGTACGTCGGGAACCTGCTCGGGCGGCACGCCGAAATAGTCGATCACGCCCTGCCGGTCGAGACGCCGCTCCGGCCGGTAGCCGGGGCGTCCCTTCTGCCCGGATTCGAAGTCGTAGAACTGGATCCGGTCGTCGACCAGCTGCATCAGGTCCTTGTCGGAGGAGATGATCAGCACGTCCGCGCCGGCCGCTTCGGCCTGCCGCGCATAGGTCGCGATCAGGTCGTCGGCCTCGAAGCCGGCCTTCTCGATCGGCTCGAGCCCGAAGGCGCGCACCGCCTCGCGCATCAGCGGGAATTGCGGCTTGAGGTCGTCCGGCGGCTCGCGGCGGGTGCCCTTGTAGTCGGGGTAGATCTCCTTCCGGAAGGTGTCCTCGGACTTGTCGAACAGGATCGCGAGATGGGTCGGCTTGATGCCCACCGCGCCGTCGAGCAGGAACTGGTAGAGCTTGGTCGAGAACAGCCGGATCGCCCCGGTCGGCAGGCCGTCCGAGCGGTAGTTGTACTTGGCGTCCTGGTTGATCGACTGGAAATAGGCGCGGAAGACGAAGGACGAGCCGTCGACCAGGAATATGCGGTCGCCCGGGCCGATGGGTTTGGCGTTTGGATTCAGGTCGGTGCTGTCGGACATGCCCGGAATATGGCGGTCCCGGCCTGCCTTGACCAGACGCCGGTCCCTCTGTCATTCAGAAACGGACAGATTTTACACATGGCCCGGGGCAGGGGGCCATGCCACTATCCCGTGGTCGGTCATCGAATCCGCGGGAAGAACGTGACCGCGTGGGTGGGAAGGGGTGATGATTCTGCAACGTCTGGTTCCCGCAGCCGCCGTGCTTGGCGCGCTGGTGCTTTCCGCTTGCTCCGAAACGGAGGCCCCGCCCCCGCCGCCACGGACGGCCAGGGTGATCGTCGCCGAGCCGGCGCCGCTGATGCTGGCGGCGGAGGGGAGCGGGACGATCGCGTCGCAGACCACGACGACCGTCGGCTTCCTGGTCTCCGGCCGTCTCGCCACCCGCAACGTCGATATCGGCTCGACCGTGACCGCCGGCGAGACGATCGCCGCGATCGATCCCTCGGACCTCGAGAACCAGCTCGATTCGGCCCGGAGCCAGGTCGATGCCGCCACCGCCGCGGTGTCCCAGACCTCGGCCGAGGAGGCGGCGAAGCGCCAGCTCCTCAAGGACGGCTACACGACCCAGTCCGAGTATAACCAGGCGCTCAAGGCGCTCCAGACCGCGCAGGCCGACCTGGCCTCGGCCCAGGCCAATCTCCGCCTCGCCGAGGACCAGCTCAAATATGCCACGCTCACCTCGCCGGTCGCCGGCGCGGTGATCCAGACCGGTGCCGACCCGGGCCAGGTGGTCCAGGCCGGCCAGATGATCGTCCAGATCGCCGATACCGAGCTGCTCGACGCGGTGTTCTCGGTGCCGGCGCAGATCGCCAATCTCGCCAAGCTGGGCGGCAGGGTCTCGATCTGGCTCCAGCAGAACCCGGACGTGAAGGTGATGGGGGCGGTCCGCCAGATCTCGCCGACCGCCGACCCGACCACCGGCACCTACACGATCAAGGTTGGCCTCGAGAATCCGCCGGCAGAGATGCGGATCGGCTCGCTGGTGCGCGGCCGTGCCGAGCAGCTCGGCTCCGACGTGATCAGCGTCCCCTCCACCGCGCTGGTCCAGACCGGCACGCAGCCGCAGGTCTGGGTCGTGTCGGAGGATGGTGCGGTCCATCTCACGCCGGTGACCGTGGCGCGCTATGACACCGGCGCGGTGCTCATCTCCGAGGGCATCAAGGACGGCGACCTCGTCGTCATCGCCGGCGTGAACTCGCTGGCCGAAGGGCAGATCGTGAAGGTCGAGAAGGTCGCGACCCCATGAGGCGCCCGCTTCACGATATCGCGGTCGGTCACGGCCGCGCCGCTCCCGATCATGCGGATGACGGAGCGCGTCGCGGCCTTGGAGGCCGTCCGTGAAGGGGCACAATCTTTCCGCCTGGGCGATCGGTCACCGGACGCTCATCTTCTTCTTCATGCTCCTTTTCCTGATCGCGGGCGGCTTCGCCTACGTGAACCTGGGGCGGGAGGAGGATCCGTCCTTCGCGATCAACACCATGGTCGTTTCCGCGGCCTGGCCCGGCGCGACGCTCGTCGACACCATGAACGAGCTGACCAACACGCTCGAGGAGAAGCTCGAGGAGACGCCCGACCTCGACATCGTCAAGAGCTATACGACGCCCGGCCAGACGGTCATCTACGTCCAGCTCAAGGATTCGACGCCGCCGTCGGCCATTCCCAATGCCTGGTACCAGGTGCGGAAGAAGGTCTCCGACATCCAGCACGACCTGCCCGACGGCACGGTCGGACCGTTCTTCAACGACGAGTACGGCGACGTGTTCGGGATCGTCTACGGCATCACCTTCGACGGCTATACCTGGCGCGAGGCGCGCGATTTCGCCGAGGCGGCCAAGGCCGCGTTCCTGCGCGCGCCCGACACCGGCAAGGTCGAGATCTTCGGCGACCAGGAGGAGAAGATCTACCTGAGCTTCTCGCCGGAGCAGCTCGCCTCGATCGGCGTCCGTCTCCAGGACGTCATGAATGCCATCGCGCAGCAGAACGCGGTGACGCCGTCCGGCGTGATCACCACGCCGGACGAGGAGATCATCCTCGACGTGTCGGGCGAGCTGATCGACGTCGACAGCATCAAGGCGATCAATCTCTACATCCAGGGCCGCTTCTACGACATCACGCAGCTCGCCACGATCGCGCGCCAGCCGGTCGATCCGCCGACCAAGATGTTCGAGGTCGGCGGCCGGCCGGCGATCGGGATCGGGATCTCGATGCGGGCCGGCGGCAACAACCTGACCTTCGGCGAGGAGATCGCCGCGATCACCGGCCAGCTCCAGCAGGACTTTCCGATCGGCATCGAGCTGGTGCAGGTGTCGGATCAGCCGGAAGTGGTGCGGGCGGCGATCTCGGGCTTCACCAGCGCTCTGTTCGAGGCGGTGATCATCGTGCTCGCGGTGAGCTTCGTCAGCCTCGGCATCCGCGCCGGCCTCGTCGTCGCGCTGTCGATCCCGCTCGTCCTCGCGATCGTCTTCCTGTTCCTCTATTCCGTCGACATCAGCCTCCAGCGCATCTCGCTCGGCGCGCTGATCATCTCGCTCGGCCTGCTCGTCGACGACGCGATGATCACCGTCGAATCCATGGTGTCGCGGATCGAGCTCGGCGATCCGAAACCGGCGGCGGCGTCCTATGCCTACGATTCCGTCGCGTTCCCGATGCTGACCGGCACCATCGTCACCATGTCGGGCTTCCTGCCGATCGGCCTCGCCAAGTCGAGCGTCGGGCAATACACGTTCTCCCTGTTCGCGGTGATCGCGGTGGCGCTGATCGTGTCGTGGTTCGTCGCGGTGATCTTCTCGCCCGTCATCGGCGTCACCGTGCTGCCCGCGACGATGAAGGCGAAGCACGGCGGACCGGGACGCCTGATGAAGGCGTTCATCGCGGTGCTGACGTTCTGCATGCGCTGGCGATACGTCACCGTAGGGGTGACGGTGATCCTGTTCGTGCTCTCGCTCGCCGGGCAGACGCTGCTCCAACGTCAGTTCTTCCCGTCCTCCGACCGGCCGGAGCTCCTGGTCACGCTGATCCTGCCGGCCAATGCATCGATCCTCGCCACCCAGCGCGAGGTCGACCGCGTCGCGGCGGTGTTCAAGGACGATCCCGACGTCGCAAGCTACTCGGCCTATGTCGGCGGCGGCGCGATCCGCTTCTACCTGCCGCTCGACGTGCAGGGCGACAATCCCTTCGTCGCGCAGATGGTCGTCGTCAGCCGCGACCTCGAGGCCCGCGCCCGGCTCGAGGCGAAGCTCGAGACGGCGATCGCCGGCATGGACACCTTCATCGGGCGCGTGGCGCGGCTCGAACTGGGGCCCCCGGTCGGCTGGCCGGTCCAGTACCGGGTGACCGGCAACACCATCGACCAGGCCCGCGACTACGCCCAGCAGGTGGCGAACGTCCTCCGGCAGTCGGGCGCGGCGGAGACCATCAATTTCGACTGGAGCGAGAAGAGCAAGGCGGTCCGGGTCGTCGTGAATCAGGACCGCGCCCGCCAGCTCGGCCTCAGCTCGCAATCGATCTCCCAGCAGCTCTACGCGATCCATAGCGGCTCCGTGGTCACGCAGCTTCGCGACGACATCTACCTCGTCGACGTCGTCGCCCGCGCCACCGCCACGGACCGGCTGTCCCTCGAGACGCTCCATACGCTCCAGCTCAACCTGCCCAACGGCCAGTCGGTCCCGCTGATGGAGGTCGCGAGCCTCGACTACGGCCTGGACGAGGCCTACGTCTGGCGCCGCGACAGCAAGCCGACCGTCACCGTGCAGGCCGACCCGGCGGCGGGCCTCGAGGCGCCGACGGTGTTCCAGCGGCTGCGCCCGCAGATGGAGGAGATCGCTGCCGCCATGCCGCCCGGCGCCCATATCGAGGAAGGCGGCACGGTCGAGAAGAGCAACCAGAGCACCTCGTCGGTGATCGCGCAGGTGCCCCTGATGGCGGGCGTGGTGCTGATCGTGCTCATGGTCCAGCTCCAGAGCTTCTCGCGGCTGGCGCTGGTGCTGTCGGTGGCGCCGCTCGGCTTCATCGGCGTGGTGGTGGCGCTGCTCTTCACCCACACGCCGTTCGGCTTCATCGCGCTGCTCGGGGTCATCGCGCTGTTCGGCATGATCGTCCGGAACTCGGTGATCCTCGTCGACCGCATCGAGTACAATCACGCCCAGGGACTCTCGACGTGGGACGCCGTGCTCGAGGCGACGGAGCATCGTCTCCGGCCGATCCTGCTCACGGCCGCCGCCGCCATCCTCGGCATGATCCCGATCATGCACGACGTGTTCTGGGGGCCGATGGCCTACGCGATCGCCGGCGGCCTCGCCGGGGCGACCCTGCTGACGCTTTTGTTCCTGCCGGCGCTGTATATCGTCTGGTTCCGGGTGAAGCCGCCGCCGGCGGATCATGTGCCGCAGCACCTCGCGCCCGCCGGCGGCCACGGGACGGCGGTTGCTGCAGACGCGGCCCACTAGTCGGGCGGAGTCGACAGGAGGAAGCGATGATGCTGAAGGCCTTCAATCCGCCCCGCGAGCCGGTTCGCGAGGCCTATAGCCAGGCGATCGAGGCGACCGGCGCGTCGCGGATGCTGTTCATCTCCGGTCAGGTCGGCGTCACCTCCGAGGGCGTCGTGCCGCCGACCGTCGGCGAGCAGACCAGGATCGCCACCGGCCGGGTCCGCGCGCTGCTCGAGCAGGCGGGCATGACGACGGCCAATCTCGTCAAGCTCACGATCTACCTGACCGATCAGGCCCACGTTCCGGAGTTCGTCGCGGCTGCGGGTGGTGGTGGTGGCAGATCCGATACGCCGCCGGCCATGACCCTGCTCATCGTCAAGGCGCTGGCCGTACCCTCGCTCCTGGTCGAGATCGAGGGCATGGCGGTCGCCTGACCGCCGCCTTCGGGCATCTCACACCGGCGGCGGCACCGAAGCGGTCTTCGCCGGCCAGTGGCACAGGTCGTTGACGATGCAGCGCTCGCAGGCCGGTTTGCGGGCCACGCAGGTGTAGCGGCCGTGCAGGATCAGCCAGTGATGGGCGTGGAGCCGGTATTGCTTGGGCACCACCCTCTCGAGGCCCTTCTCGACCGCGAGCGGATCGCGGCCCGGCGCGAGGCCGGTGCGGTTGGAGACCCGGAAGATGTGGGTGTCGACGGCGATGGTCGGCTCGCCGAAGGCGACGTTCATGACCACGTTGGCCGTCTTCCGGCCGACGCCGGGAAAGGTCTCCAGCACCTCGCGCGACCGCGGCACCTCGCCGCCGAATTCCTCGACGAGCCGCCGCGACAGCGCGACCACGTTCCGCGCCTTGGTCCGGTAGAGGCCGATGGTCCGGATCAGGCTCTCGACCTTGTCGACGCCGAGCGCGGCCATCTTCTCGGGCGTCGGCGCCAGCGCGAACAGTGCCGGTGTCGCCTTGTTGACGCTTGCGTCGGTCGCCTGCGCCGAAAGGACCACCGCGACCAGCAGCGTGAACGGGCTCGCGTAGTTGAGCTCGGTCCGCGGATCGGGCATGGCCTTGGCGAAGCGCGCGAACATCTCCGCGATCTCGGCCCTGGTCATGCGCTTGCTGGGCTTCGGCTTGGCGGGAGACGGCGGCCTCACGGAACCGTGCCCCCCTCTCGACCGCCCCCTGATAGGGCGCGGGAGAACGTTGACCTGGCCATTGCCCGAAGGTCCCCTCTGACGGGGAGGGGGTCATGTTCCCCGACCTGTGACAGCGATGCGATTCCGTATGCGGCCATTCCCCTCTATAGTCACCGGCCATGACCGTCGACAATCCGTCCGACACGCCGATCTTCGTCGCCACGCTCCGGCCCCACCGCTCGCTCAGCCCGCGCGGCTTCGTGGTGGTGATGCTGGCGCTCATCTCCTGCTCGTTCACGGCCGGGCTCGCCTTCTGGTCGATGGGCGCGTGGCCGATCGTCGGCTTCCTCGGCCTCGACATCCTGCTGGTGCAGCTCGCCTTCCGGCTGAACTACCGGCAGGCGCTGGCATCCGAGGAGATCGCCGTGTTCCAGGACCGCGTGATCGTGCGGTCCACCTCGGCACGCGGCGATACCGCGGAGCGCGAGTTCAATCCGTACTGGGCGCGGCTCGAGGTCGAGCGCCATCCTGAGGCGGGCGTGACGCGGGTGACCATCGCCTCGCACGGCCGGCGGCTCGATATCGCCGGCTTCCTTGGCCCGTGGGAGCGCGAATCGTTCGCCAACGCGCTTTCCTCGGCCCTTGCCGAGGCCCGGGCCATGCCCGGCTGAGTCGCGCAAGAATCGGGTGGTTGCAAGGGCCGGCGGCGCTTAAGTCAGGCCCGAAGCCAATCACAACGCCGAGGATCGCCATGTCGCTCGCCGCCGCCTTCGAAACCCCGAGACCCGTCGCGATGAAGATGGACACGCCCAGCAGCGACTACGACTACGTCCGCCGGGCGATCGAGTACATCTCCGAGAACTGGCGCGAGCAGCCGTCGCTGGAGACGATCGCCGACGCGGTCGGCATGCGGCCGTTGTCGCTCCAGCGCCTGTTCACCCGCTGGGCGGGGCTCTCGCCGAAAGCCTTCGTCCAGGCGCTCACCCTCGATCACGCCCGCTCGCTCCTCGACGATTCGGCCTCGGTGCTCGACGCCACCTACGAGGTCGGGCTCTCCGGACCGGGCCGCCTGCACGACCTGTTCGTCACCCACGACGCCATGACGCCGGGCGACTACAAGGCGCGCGGCGCCGGCCTCGTCATCCGCTGGGCGTTCCATTCCTCGCCGTTCGGCATGGCGCTGGTGATGGTCACCGACCGCGGCCTCGCCGGGCTCGCCTTCGCCGATGCCGGCGGGGAAAGCGGGGCGCTGTCCGACATGCGGGCGCGGTGGCCGGAGGCGGGCTATGTCGAGGACGCGGACGCCACGGCGCCCTATGCCCGCCGCATCTTCGATCGCGAGACCTGGCGCCCGGACCAGCCGTTGAAGATCTTCATGATCGGATCGGACTTCGAGGTGCGGGTGTGGGAGACGCTGCTCCGCCTGCCCCTCGGCCGGGCCACGACCTACTCGGACATCGCCGCCCATATCGGCAAGCCGAGTGCTGCGCGGGCGGTCGGCGCCGCGGTCGGGCGCAACCCGATCTCCTTCGTCGTCCCCTGCCATCGCGTGCTCGGCAAGGGCGGCAGCCTGTGCGGCTATCATTGGGGGTTGACCCGCAAGCGCGCCATCATCGGCTGGGAGGCCGGCGTGCTCGGCGCCGAGTGAGTCTCAGAACCGCAAGCCCGCCCGGCGGCGCTGGACCAGCGTCATGACGGCGAGGGCGGCGGCGATGATCGAGCCGGCGAAGGCGATGCCGAGGCTGCCGAAGATCGTGCCGAGGAGCGAGGACATGAACCCCGCGCCGACCGCGATCACCGTCTCGGGGCCGGCGCCGTCCGCCTGGTAGCGGCCGGCGACGACATAGTCCCCGGCATCCGGCGCGGTGAAATCGAAGACCGAGTAGCCGGTATGCCCGCCGAAGCTGTAGCGGCCGGAGCCCGCGGCCGCCAGCGGCACGGCCTCGCCGTCGGGGCCGGTGACCGTCACCACGAGGCCGCCGAGGCCGGGACTCGCATAGACCACGCCGTCGATGACGCTGTGCGTCTCGTGGAAGATCGTGTAATCGCCCGCCGCCAGTGCCACGACCTGCTCGCCCGGCACGACCAGCCGGGTCAGCCCGTCCTGCATCGTCGACAGTCGGTTGACCAGGAAAGCCGCCATCCCGGCCATGCCCGCCAGGAAGATCAGCAGCGCCACCAGGTACCGGATGCGTCCGGGCGGGGCGACGGCCGGGGATGCGGGAGCGCTCACGCGGTGAGTTCCACCTTCTCGGCGACGGTCGTATCGGCATTGAGCCGGTAGAGGATCGGCAGCCCGGTGGCGAGTTCGAGCTTCACCACCTCGTCGCCGCTGAGCCCGTCGAGCGCCATGATCAGCGCCCGGAGCGAGTTGCCGTGGGCGGCGACCAGCACGCCTTCGCCGCGCATCACGTGCGGCTGGATGCGGTTGATGTAGTAGGGCCAGACGCGGGCGCCGGTGTCGCGGAGCGATTCTCCGCCGGGCGGCTGGACGTCGTAGGAGCGGCGCCAGACATGCACCTGCTCTTCGCCCCATTTCGCTCGCGCGTCGTCCTTGTTGAGGCCGGAAAGGTCGCCGTAGTCGCGCTCGTTGAGGGCCTGGTCGCGGACGATCGGGATGCCGGTCTGGCCGCTCTCCTCGAGGATCAGGTCGCAGGTCCGCTGCGCCCGGCTCAGCGCCGAGGTGAAGGCGATGCCGAATGTCAGCCCCTTCGCCTTGACGCGTGCGCCGGCCGCATTGGCCTCGGCGACACCCTGCTCGGTCAACCCGACGTCGCGCCAGCCGGTGAACAGGTTCTTCAAGTTCCACTCGCTCTGCCCGTGGCGGACGAGCACCAGGATGCGATCCATTTACGCCTTTCCTTCCGTGAGCCCGAGAACGTCGGCCATCGAATAGAGGCCCGGCTTCCTGTCGCGGCCCCACAGCGCCGCCTTGACCGCGCCGCGGGCGAAGAGCACGCGGTCGCCGGCCTTGTGGGTGAACTCGATGACCTCGCCCTCGCTCGCGAAGATCACGGTATGCTCGCCGACTACCGAGCCGCCGCGGAGCGTCGCGAAGCCGATGTCGCCACGGTTTCGCGCTCCGGTGTGGCCGTCGCGGGCGCGGACGGCATGGGCGTCGAGGTCGATGCCGCGGCCCTCGGCTGCGGCGCGCCCGAACATCAGCGCCGTCCCCGACGGCGCGTCGACCTTGTGCCGGTGGTGCATCTCGAGGACCTCGATGTCGAAGTCCGGGTCGAGCGCCTTCGCCGCGTCGCGGATCATCGCCGCGAGCAGGTTGACGCCGAGGCTCATGTTGCCGGACTTGACGATCACCGCATGCCGGGCGGCGGCGGCGATCTTCTTCTCGTCGTCCGCCGAAAGCCCGGTGGTGCCGATGACGTGGACGACCCGGGCCTGCGCGGTCAGCTCGGCAAAGGCCACGGTTGCGGCCGGGACCGTGAAGTCGAGCACGCCGTCCGCCTTGGCGAAGGCGGCGACCGGCTCGTCGGTGACCGGAATGCCGTTAGGGCCGATGCCGGCGAGCAGCCCCGAATCCTGGCCGATCTCGGGTATCCCGGAGCGGTCCACGGCGCCGACGAGCTTCACACCCGGCGTGCCGGAGACGACGCGGACCAGCGTCCGCCCCATCTTGCCGGCTGCGCCGACCACCACGATCCCCATGTCGGTCATCTGTCACCCCGTCCCGCTTTCGAGCCGGATATAGCCGGGCAGGGGGATCGGGGCAAACGGGCTTGGTCGTTCCAAGCGGGGCGAGCACCGCATCACCGACATCTTTGGGCTTGCCCATACAAGCTCGAGGATGACGGGCATGCGTACGGACGCGCCGGCTGGCGCGC
>JBIQKL010000071.1:16977-20478 GCA_044506555.1 Hyphomicrobiales bacterium
CGGACGCGCCGGCTGGCGCGCGCTACCGCGGCGCCCGCTTGGCGAGGATGCGCTGGAGGGTGCGCCGGTGCATGTTGAGCCGACGTGCGGTCTCCGAGACGTTGCGGTCGCAGAGCTCGTAGACCCGCTGGATGTGCTCCCAGCGGACCCGGTCGGCCGACATCGGGTTCTCCGGCGGCTCCGCCTTGCTCTCCGGGTCGCGGGTCAGCGCGTGGTGGACGTCGTCGGCGTCGGCCGGCTTGGCGAGGTAGTCGATCGCGCCGAGCTTCACCGCGGTCACGGCGGTGGCGATGTTGCCGTAGCCGGTGAGCACGATCATGCGCGAATCCGGGCGGCGGCGGCGGATGAGGTCGATGACCTCGAGGCCGTTGCCGTCTTCGAGCCGCATGTCGACCACCGCATAGGCCGGCGGCGATGCCTCGACCTTGCGGATGCCTTCGGCCACGGTGTCTGCGGTATCGACGGCATAGCCGCGGGTTTCCATCGCGCGCGCCAGGCGCTGGAGGAACGGCTTGTCGTCATCGACGATCAGGAGCGACATGTCTTCAGGTCTGGTCTGGCTGCTTTCGGGCATTCCATGTCCCCGTTGGGGAAAATAAGTCCTCTCCCGTCAACTTTGAAGGGTTATAGCCGATTTATCGGCCCGGCAAGCGCCGCGTCAGGCGTCGTCGGCCGTGCGCGGAGGCAATTCGGCCTCGAACTGCGTGTTGGCCATGCGCGGCCAGGCGACCCGGACCACGGCCCCGTGGCCGGGCGGATCGGCATTGCCGAAGGTGAGGCGCGCCCCGGTTCGTTCGAGCAGGGTCTTGGCGATGAACACACCGAGGCCCAGGCCGCCGGCCTCGTGGTCGGCCCGGTCGTCGTCGGTGCGCCCGCGCGTCGTCACGTAGGGCTCGCCGATCCGCGAGAGGATGGCGGGCGTGAAGCCCGGTCCGTTGTCGGCGACGGTGATGACGATGTCGCTCTCGTTCCACGACGGCCGGATCTCGACCCGGTTCTTGGCGAAGTCCACCGCGTTCTCGACGAGGTTCGCCATCGCCTGCATCACCGCGGGGTTGCGCCGGCCGACCGGCTCCGGCCCCTCGGCTTCGGGCGGCAGGATGACGATCTCGGTACCGAAGGCGCGATACGGCTCCACCACCTCCTCGAGGAGGTGGGTGACCGGCTGGCGGGCGATCGACTGGTCGAGTTCGCCCGACATCGAGGTGAGCTTGCCGAGGATGTCGCGGCAGCGCTGCGCCTGGCTGTTGAGCAGCGCGATGTCCTCGGCGTGGCGGTCGTCGTCGGCCATCTCGCGTTCGAGCTCGCGGGCGACGAGCGCGATGGTCGCGAGCGGCGTGCCGAGCTCATGGGCGGCCGCTGCCGCGAGCCCGTCGAGCGCCGACAGGTGCTGCTCGCGGGCGAGCACCATCTCGGTCGCGTTGAGCGCGCGGGCGAGCTTCCTCGCCTCCTCCGCCACCTGGAAGGCGTAGGTTCCGGTGAAGGCGCAGGCCGAGACGAGCGCGACCCACACCCCGACGGTGTAGATCCACGGCGGCTCGAACGTCTCCCCGGCCACCCAGGGAAGGGGAAGGTGGCTGATCGCCAGGACGGTGGCGAAGACCACGACGATGGTGCCGAGCAGCATCGTCGGCAAGGGCGCGAGCGTCGTCGCCGAGACGATCACCGGCACGAGCAGTAGGATTGCGAACGGATTGTCGAGGCCGCCGGTCAGGAAGAGCAGCGCCCCGAGCTGCACGGCGTCGTAGGAAAGCATGAGGAAGGCGGGCTCGGCCCGCAGCCGCTGGCTCGCCGGAAAGGCGACGCTCAGCGCGATGTTCAGTGCCGCCGACAGCAGGATGAGGCCGAGGCACCAGGCGAGCGGCAAGGGAAAGCCGAGGCCGCCATGGACCACCGCAAGCGCCACCGACTGCCCCCCGACCGCGAGCCAGCGCAAGCGAATCAGCGTCTGGAGGCGGAGGCTGCCGCCGGCGAAGTCGCCTTCGGGGAGGGGCCGGGCGCGTCGCTCGGCATCGCCGCGGATGTCGCTCATGGCAAGAAGGCGATCCTCCCGGCGGAAGCCCTACCTGGCCTGACCGGACGGTCAAAGTTGTCCTTGCCTCGATGCCTAGGACCACCCTATTCTTTTTGCAATGCAAAAGACCGCGTCGGCCGAACGCGGCGCCACGAAGGGCCTGGGCTGTTGTACTATCAACTCTACGAACTGAACCACGCTGCGCTGGGTCCTTTCCGGGCGGCCGCGGATGCGACGCGGCTCTACTTCAAGAATCCGCTCAACCCGTTCGCGCATACGCCCCTCGGCCGGAGCGTCGCCGCCGCGGCCGAGCTGTTCGAGCGCACCACCCGTCGCTACGGCAAGCCCGAGTTCGGCATCACCTCCACCGTGCTCCACGGCGAGCGCGTGCCCGTCGTCGAGCGAGTCGCGTGGGAGCGTCCGTTCTGCCGGCTGCTCCATTTCGAGAAGACGGCACGCCGCGGCAACGGCCGTCCGCAGCCGAAGCTCCTGATCGTCGCGCCGATGTCGGGGCACTACGCGACCCTGCTCCGGGGCACCGTCGAGACCATGCTCCCCGACCACGACGTCTACATCACCGACTGGGTGGATGCGCGGATGGTACCGCTCGCCGAGGGGAAGTTCGACCTCGACGACTACATCGACTACGTGGTCTCGATGCTGCACTTCCTCGGCGGGGGGGCGCACGTGATGGCCGTGTGCCAGCCGTCGGTTCCGGTGCTCGCCGCGGCCGCCGTGATGGAGGCGCGGGGCGACCGTCACCTCCCGGCGACGATGACGCTGATGGGCGGGCCGATCGACACTCGGCGTAATCCGACCGCGGTCAACACGCTCGCCAACGATCACGATCTCGACTGGTTTCGCCGTCACGTCATCATGCCGGTGCCGTTCCCGCATCCGGGCTTCATGCGCGACGTCTATCCCGGGTTCCTTCAGATCTCCGGCTTCCTCAGCATGAATCTCGATCGCCACGTGCAGGCGCATCGCGACCTCTTCCGCCACCTTGTCGGCGGCGACGGGGATTCGGCTGAGAAGCACCGCGAGTTCTACGACGAGTACCTGGCGGTGATGGACCTCACGGCGGAGTTCTACCTGCAGACGGTCGACACCGTGTTCATCCGCCACGCGCTGCCCAGGGGCGAGATGATGCACCGCGGCGAGCGGGTCGACCCGGGCGCGGTCCGGAATGTCGCCCTGTTCACCGTCGAGGGCGAGAACGACGACATCTCCGGCGTCGGCCAGACCGAGGCGGCGCAGGACATCTGCACCGGCATTCCCGCCGACCGCCGCGCCCATTACCTCCAGCCCAAGGTCGGCCATTACGGCGTGTTCAACGGCTCGCGCTTCCGCGCCGAGATCGCGCCGCGCATCCGCGACTTCATCCGCACGTTCGACCAGCCCGTCCGGTCGGTCGCGAAGAGCAACGGCCACGGGCACGCGCCGTCCCGCCCCGTGTCCGCGCCATCGACGGCGAGGAAGCCTGCCGC
>JBIQKL010000072.1:0-20278 GCA_044506555.1 Hyphomicrobiales bacterium
TCGCGCCGCAGGACGGACTCTACACCCGTCTGCTCCGCGAAGGCGCCGAGGTCGACGCACGCGTCATCGGCTCCCTGCTTGCGGTGGTCGACAGCCAGGACGGTCCCGCGCCCGCGCTGGCGGCGCTGGCTTCGCCCGACATCGACGTCGTGACCATGACGGTTACCGAGAAGGGCTACTGCCACCATCCGGCGACCGGCGAGATCGATCTCGGCCATCCCGACATCGTCCACGACATCGCCGAGCCGACGAGGCCGCGGAGCGTGCCCGGGCTGGTGCTCGCGGCCATCGCGCGGCGCATGCAGACGCACGGCCAGCCGGTCAGCTTCGTCTCCTGCGACAACATCCCGTCCAACGGCACGATCCTCGGCACGGTCGTCCGGACGCTGGCCGAGCGGCGGAGCGGCGATCTCGTCCGCTGGATCGAACGGAACGTCGCCTTTCCGGAAACGATGGTCGACCGGATCGTGCCGGCGACACAAGCCGCCGACATCGCCTTCGTCGCCGAGCACTACGGCTACACCGACGAGGCGGTCGTCGCGGGCGAGCCGTTCCGGCAATGGGTGATCGAGGACCGTTTCGCCGGCCGGAGGCCGCCCTGGGCGCTGTCCGGCGCCACCTTCGTCGACGACGTGATGCCGTTCGAGCTGATCAAGATGCGGGTGCTCAACGCCGCGCAGACCTCGTTCGCCTATCTCGGGCTCTTCGCCGGCCACGAGCACACTTGCGACGACATGACCGACCCGCTGCTCACCGGGTTCGTCCGCCGGATGCTGAGCGAGGAGACGCTGCCGTGCCTGCCGCCGGTGCCCGGCATGGAGCCTCGCGCCTATCTCGACCAGTGCTTCCACCGCCTCGAGAACACCGCGATCCGCCACCGCAACCACCAGATCGCCACCGACGGCTCGCGGAAGATCGTCCAGCGCATCCTCAACCCGATCCGCGACCGGCTCGACGCCGGCGGCGGCGTCGAGCGGCTGACGCTGATCGTCGCGGCGTGGATGTCGTGGCTGGTCCTCGCCGCGCCCCGCTTCGGCGCGCGCTGGACGGCGGAGGATCCGTTCGCGGCCGAAGCCGCTGCGATCGCCGAGCGCATCGGCTTCGACGCGACGGGATTGACGGACGCGTTCCTCGCCCACGACGCGATCTTCGATCCCGCACTCGCCGGCCGTCCAGCGTTTCGCGCGTCGGTTGCGCGACATCTCGACGGCCTGCTATCGCCGGACCCGATCGGCTATCTCCGCCGGATCGAAGCGTGACACGAACTTCGGGAGGATGACGTGAAGCTCGGGATACTCACCGCACCGTTTCCGGAGACGCCGCTGAACGGGGTCGCCGACTGGGCCGCCTCGGTCGGCTTCCAGGCGCTGGAGATCGCCTGCTGGCCGCGGTCGAGCGGCCCGACCCGCCGCTACGCCGGCACCAGCCACATCGACGTCGACGGCCTCACCGAGACGCAGGCCAAGGACATCATGGCCGCGCTCGCCGAGCGGAATGTCGTGGTCTCCGCGCTCGGCTACTACCCGAATCCGCTCGCCCCCGACGCCGAGCACCGCGAGACCGTGATGGAGCACCTCAAGAAGGTGATCGTCGCGGCGAAGCTGATGGGCGTCGGCGTGGTCAACACGTTCTGCGGCGGCGACGCGGCGAAGACGCTCGACGCCAACTGGGAAGACGCCGAGAAGGTCTGGCCGGATACGCTGGCCTTCGCGGAGGACCAGGGCGTGAAGCTCGCCTTCGAGAATTGCCCGATGATCTTCTCGAACGACGAATGGCCCGGCGGGCACAACATCGCCTACTCGCCCTATATCTGGCGCCGGATGTTCGAGGCCTGGGGCGACCGGATCGGCATCAACTTCGATCCGTCCCACCTGATCTGGCAGATGATCGACATCGGCCGCTTCATCAACGAGTTCGGCAGCCGGTTTCACCACGTCCACGCCAAGGATCTGATGATTGACCACGACGGGCTCTATGCGCGGGGGATCATGTCGCTCGGCATCGGCTGGCAGATCCCGCGGATGCCCGGCCTCGGCGAGGTCGACTGGAGCGCCTTCTTCTCCGGGCTCTATCGGGTAGGCTATGACGGACCGGTAATCATCGAGCACGAGGACCGGAGGTTCGAGGGCTCCGACGAAGCCGTGAAGCGCGGCTTCCTGCTGGCCCGAGACGTGCTCCGGCCCTACGTGAAGTGACCATCCCGCCCGCGACCGCCCGGGCGGCAGGAGATCGGGGCGCCGACCGCGGCCCCCGGATGACGCATAACCAAGGGAGAGACTCCATGACCAGGACGAAACTTCTGCTGACGGCCGCCGCCTTCGCATTGGCCGGCGGCGTGCCCGCCCTCGCCGACAACTACACGATCGGCGTCTCCAACACCGTGCAGGGCAACGGCTGGCGCGAGGAGATGATCTGCGCGATCAAGGCGCAGGCGCTCGCCTCCGGCAAGGTCGCCTCGCTCAACATCGCCCACCGCAACACCGACGCCGCCGGCCAGCTCGAGGATCTCCGGAACCTGATCGCCGCCGGTGTCGACGCCATCGTCGTCAACCCCTCCGATCCGGCCGGCATCGGCGCGGCCCTCAAGGAAGCGACCGACGCCGGGATCGTCGTCGTCGCCGTCGACCAGGCAGTGAACGAGCCGACCGCCTACATCGTCTCCAACAACCAGGAGGAGTACGCCTATCTGGGCGCCAAGTGGCTGTTCGAGCAGCTCGGCGGCGAGGGTGACGTGATCTACATGCGCGGCGCGGCCGGCGCCTCCGCCGACAGCGACCGCGACGCGGGCTTCAAGCGCGCCCTCGCCGAGTTCCCCGACATCAAGGTCGTGCACGAGGTCTTCACCGGCTGGCAGCAGGACCAGGGCAAGCAGCAGATCCTCGACTACATCGCCACCGGCGCGCCGTTCGACGGCATCTGGACCTCGGGCATCGACAACGTGATCGTCGATGCGCTGGTCGAATCGCAGGTCGACCTGGTCCCGGTGGTCGGCGCCGACAACGCGGGCTTCGTCGGCCAGCTCAACAGCGTCGAGGGCCTCAAAGGCGCGGCGGTCACCAACCCTGGCTCGATCGGCGGCGCGGGCGTGACGCTAGCGATCCAGATCCTCGACGGCCAGAAGCCTTCGGAGCAGACCGTCCTCGTCCAGCCCGAGATCTGGGAGAACGTGACCGAGGAGGGCAAGGCGAAGCTCGCCGCCGCCGCCGACCCCGCGCTCGACCCCGAGTGGCCGGTCAGCATCATGATCCCCGACTGGACCAGCTACACCAAGGAACAAATCATTGCCTGCAAGGGCCCGGGCGAATAATCAAGGCTTGACGTGACTGGCGAGGGTGCGGCCCGCGGGCCGCGCCCTCGTCGTAAGTGGGAGGGGCAGACACGCCGCCGTGACCGCAGACCAGCCGCTCATCCTCGAGGCCACCGGCGTCGTCAAGAACTACGGCGCCGTGACCGCGCTGAAGAACGCGTCGCTGTCGGTGAAGCGCGGCGAGGTCCATGCCCTGATGGGCGCGAACGGCGCGGGCAAGTCCACCCTGGTCAAGATCCTCACCGGCGCCATCCGGCCAACCGCCGGCAACATCCTGATCCGCGGCAAGCGGAGCGACATCCATTCGCCGGCGCAGGCCCGGCGCGCCGGGCTCGTCTCCGTCTACCAGGAGCCGGCACTGATCCCCGACCTCGACGTCCTGTCCAACCTCCGGCTCACCGAGACCCCGGTCGAGCCGTTCCGGAACTGGGTCAAGGACCTCGGCATCGACGACCTCGACCTCCGCGAGACCGCGCGCCACATCCCGCTCGCCGTGCAGCGCGTCCTCGATCTCGCCCGCGCGCTTGCCGCCGAGCCCGACCTGCTGCTTCTCGACGAGATGACCGCGGCGCTGCCCGCGAACCTCGCCGAACGCGTGCTCGACGTCGTCCGCAAGCAGACGGACAGCGGCCGCTCCGTCATCTTCATCTCGCATCGCATGCTCGAGATCGCCGCGCTCTGCGACCGCGCGACCGTGCTCCGCGACGGCCAGACCGTGGGCGTCGTCGACGTCGAGCCCGGTGCCGAGGAGAAGATTGTCGAACTGATGCTCGGCGACAGCATCGTCAAGGCCGAGACGGCCCGGGCCGCTACGGTCGGCGGCGACGCGACGCCGCCCCCGGGCGAGGTGCCGCGCATGCAGGCGCGCGGCCTTCGGGTCGGCACCAAGCTCCATGACGCCTCGTTCGATCTCCGGCCGGGCGAGGTCCTCGGCCTCGTCGCCCTGGAAGGACAGGGGCAGGACGAACTGTTCGGCGCGCTCTCCGGGATGGTCCGCCCCTCGCGCGGCAGCATCACGGTCGACGGCAAGGACGTCCGCTTCCATCACCCGGCAGACGCCATCGCGGTCGGGGTCGTGCTGGTCCCGGGCGACCGAACCGAGGGGCTCTGCATGCAGCGCCCGGTCCGCGAGAACATCGCCCTCCCCTTCAGCGCGAGGATCGGCAACTGGGGACCGATCAAGCGCCGCATGGAGAAGAGCCGCGTCGACGAGGCGATACGGCGGCTGCAGATCGATACCCGGGCCCAGGCCGAGGTCCAGCGCCTTTCCGGCGGCAACCAGCAGAAGGTGACCATCGCGCGCTGGATCGCCACCGGCGCCCGCGCCGTGCTCTGCTTCGATCCGACCCGCGGCATCGACGTCGGCACCAAGCGCGAGATCTACCGCCTGCTCCGCGAGCTCGCGGCGCAGGGCACCTCCGTGCTCCTCTACACCTCCGAGCTCGAGGAGGTGCAGCTCGTCTGCGACCGCGCCGTCGTCATCTTCGGCGGGCGCGTGGTCGACACGATCTCAGCCGCCGACGCCGACGAGCCGACGCTGATGCGCGCCGCCTACGGCCTGCCGCGCGACGCAGCGATGCCCACGGCCGTCGCCGCCAGCACCGGGCTCCCCGCATGACCCGCTTCGCCAGGCGCAACGGCTGGGTGATCGGCCTCTTCGTCCTCTTCGCGCTGCTGCTCGTCCTGACCAGGGTGATCCAGCCCAATTACGGCCCGGCCGGGATCGCGTCGCTGGTCAGCGCCGCGCTGCCCTTCGCGTTCGCGGCAGCGGCCCAGATGGTGGTGGTTATCGCCGGCGGCATCGACCTGTCGGTCGCCTCGATGATGGCGCTGACCAGCGTCACCGCAGCAGTGCTCATGGACGGGGCCAGCCCGGAATTCGCGATCGTCGCCGTCGTTCTCGTCCTGCTCCTCGGCGTCCTCCTCGGCGCGATCAACGGCGCGCTGATCGTCATCACCAAGGTACCCGACATCGTCGTAACCCTGGCGATGCTCTTCGTCTGGCAGGGTGCGGCGCTGCTCGTCCTGCCCGCACCCGGCGGAGCGGCCGCCGACTGGCTCAAGGCGCTGGTGGTCGGCACCGTCTCGATCCCCGGCGTGCCGAGCGAGATCACGCAGTGGATCCCGCGCGCGCTGGTGCTCCTCGTCGTCTGCATCGCGGCGGTGTTCGTGCCGCTCTACCGCTCGCGCCTCGGCCTCTCGATCTACGCCATCGGAAGCAACAACCTCGCGGCATTCCGGAGCGGCGTCGCGGTCGGCTGGACGCGGGTTGCCGCCTATGCGCTCGCCGGCCTGTTCTCCGCGATGGGCGGCCTGGTGCTGACCATGAGCACCGGCATCGGCGCACCGATCCCGGGCCCCTACCTGCTCGCCAGCGTCGCCGCAGTGGTCCTCGGCGGCGTGGCGCTGACCGGCGGCGTGGGCGGCATCGTCGGCCCGCTGGTCGCGGTCTTCATCCTCAGGCTCGTCCGGAGCGACCTCACCTTCATGGCGGTCGATCCCAACGTCACCACCATCATCGAGGGCACGATCATGGTCGTCGTCGTCATGCTCGGCGCCCTGGTTGCCCTGCGAAGGCGCGCGTCATGACCCTCGCCACCTCGCCCACCCCCGAGTCGGTGCCGTTCGGGCGGCGCGTCCGCCGCTTCATGGCGGACTATCCGATCGTGCCGCTGATCGTCCTGTTCGTGCTTCTGGTGGTGGCGCTCGAGTTCCTCCGCCCCGGCATCGTCAACGAACGCTGGATGGCCAACACCGTGAAGTTCGCGATCCCGCTCGCGATCCTCGCCGGCTGCCAGACCATGACGATGCTGACCGGCGGCATCGACCTTTCGGTCTCGACCGTCGCCACGATGGCGGCCTTCATCGTCGCCACCCAGACCCCCGTCCACGGCCCGTGGGTCGCGATGCTGATCGCGGTCGTGCCCGGCATCGTCATCGGTCTCGCCAACGGCATCGGCGCCGGCATATTCCGCGTGCACCCGCTGATCATGACCCTCGGCACCGGACTGATCGGCATCGGGGTCCTCCAGGTCTACCAGCGCACCGTGATCGCCACCGGCTCCGTCGTGCCCGACTTCCTCGCCTGGCTCGGCACGGGGCTCACCGGCGGCGTTCCCAACGCGCTGCTCCTGTTCGTCCCCGTCGCGGTGCTGATCATCTGGATTCTCCATGGCACCGGGTTCGGCCGCCTCCTCTATGCCGTCGGCGACAACGAGCGCGCCACGCGCATCGCGGGCGTTCAGTACTGGCAGGTGATCATCGCCGTCTACATCTTCTCCGGCCTGCTCGCCGCCGTCGCCGGCCTACTCTATGTCGGCCTGATCAAGGCGCCGTCGCTGTCGCTGGCCGAGCCGCTGCTCTTACCCTCGGTCGCTGCCGCGGTAATCGGCGGCACCTCGATCTTCGGCGGCCGCGGCGGCTATTCCGGCACCATCGTCGGCGCGCTGATCCTCACGGTCCTGACCACGCTGCTCACCATCCTCCAGATGCCCGAGGGGCTCCGGGGCGTGCTGTTCGGCCTGATCATCCTGGTGGTGACCGCGATCTACATCCGGATCACGTCGGACACCTGACGCGCGCGGATGCCGTCGCCGCGCCGCGTCGGCAGCAGGGAGGCACATCAACATGCCGGCTTCGACCGAGCGTCGGCCACGGGCCATCCTCCTCGCCACCGACCTCAGCGCCCGTTGCGACCGGGCGCTCGACCGCGCGGCGCTGCTTGCGAAGGAATGGGACGCGCGGCTGGTCGTGGTCCACGTTGTCGAGGCGGGCGGCCGTGGCGACGGCATGTCCGACACGGCATCGGAGGAGCCGGGAGCGGATCCCGTCAGGCTCGTCCGCCAGCAGTTGGTCCGCGACGTCGGCGAGGTCGCCGAGACGGCGACGCTGGTGATCGAGGAGGGGCAGCCGGCGGAGGGCATCATCCGGACCGCGGAGCGCGAAGGCTGCGACCTGATCGTCCTCGGCATCGCCCGCGACGAGCTGCTCGGCCGCTACGCGCTCGGCACGACGGTGGACCGCCTGCTCCGTGGAACGCCGCTGCCGCTCCTGATCGTCACCACCCGTCCGCGGGGCTCCTACCGTCACATCGCCGTCGCCAGCGACTTCTCCGAGCCTTCCCGCCATGCATACGAGACGGCCCTGCACCTCTTCCCGGGCGGGCGGCTCACCTTGTTCCACGCTTTCGATCCCCCGCTCGAAGGCTTCATTCCGGATGTATCCGCCTACCGGAGCGACGCACGGGCGGCCGCCATTGCCGAGGCGATGCGGTTCATCGCCGCGAGCCCGCGTCCCGAAGGCACGCCCGAGCCCGACCTGTTCGTCGAGCGCGGCGAACCGGCCGTCCTCCTCCGCCGCTACGTGCGCGAAGGCGAGACCGATCTGGTCGTGCTCGGCTCGCATGGCCGGAGCGCGATGCTCGAGATCTTCGTCGGCAGCGTCGCCAAGCGCATCCTCGACCGCCTGCCCTGCGACGCCCTGGTGGTCCGCGCACCACGGACCGCCGCGGTGGCCTGACGCTACTGGAACGCGGTCTCGGCGAAGCTCCGGAGCTTGCGGGAATGGAGCCGCTCGGGCTCCATCGAGCGCAGCTTCTCCATCGCGCGGATGCCGATGTCGAGATGCTGGCTCACCTGGCGGCGGTAGAAGTCCGAGGCCATGCCCGGCAGCTTCAATTCGCCGTGGAGCGGCTTGTCGGAGACGCAGAGGAGCGTCCCGTAGGGGACCCGGAAGCGGAAGCCGTTGGCCGCCGCGGTCGCCGATTCCATGTCGAGCGCTATGGCACGCGATTGCGAGAAGCGCTGCACCGGCTCGCGATGGTCGCGGAGCTCCCAGTTGCGATTGTCGATGGTGGCGACCGTACCGGTCCGCATGATGCGCTTGAGTTCATAGCCGGACAGGCCCGTGACCTCGGCGACCGCCTCCTCGATCGCCACCTGCACCTCGGCCAGCGGCGGGATCGGCACCCAGGTCGGCAGGTCGGCATCGAGCACGTGGTCCTCGCGGACATAGCCGTGGGCGAGGACGTAGTCACCGAGCGCCTGGCTGTTCCGGAGTCCCGCGCAGTGACCGAGCATCATCCAGGCGTGGGGGCGCAGCACCGCGATGTGGTCGGTGATGGTCTTGGCGTTGGACGGCCCGACCCCGATGTTGACCATCGTGATCCCCATGTGGCCCGGCCGGGTCAGATGGTACGCCGGCATCTGCGGCAGGCGCTCGAGTTTCACGCCCGAGACCGGTGCTTCAGCGCCCGACGGGGTGATGAGGTTGCCGGGCTCGATGAGGCTGTCATATCCGCTGTCGCCGGCCGCCATCATCAGCCGCGCCTTGGTCACGAACTCGTCGATGTAGAACTGGTAGTTCGTGAAGATTACGAAATTCTGGAAATGCTCCGGCAGGGTCGCGGTGTAGTGCGGCAGGCGGTGGAGCGAATAGTCGATGCGCGAGCCGGTGAACGGCGCCAGCGGCAGCGGCGTGCCCGGCGCCGCCTGGTAGGTGCCGTTGACGATCGAGTCGTCGACCACAGCGAGGTCCGGCACGTCGAAGAGGTCGCGGAGCGGCCGCTCGATCCGGTCCGACAATTCACCCTCGACATGGATGCCGTCGGGAAAGGCGAAGTGCAGCGCGATCGGCTCGACGGAGGGACTGACCTCGAGCGAGACACCGTGATTGCGGATCAGCAGGCGGAGCTGCTCGAGCAGGTAACCGTGGAACAGTCGTGGCTGCGTTATCGTCGTCGCATAGACGCCCGGCCCGGCGATGTGGCCATAGGACAGGCGCGAATCGATCTGGGCATAGGTCGAGGTCTCGATCAGCACCTCGGGATAGGTGGCGCGCACCCGCGCCGGAAGCGTGCCGGTCCTCAGGAACTCCTCGAACTTGTCACGGAGGAAGGCGGTGTGCGTGTCGTAGATGAGCTCGAGCCGCGCCAGCGCCGCTTCCGCGTCGCGGAACTGCTCCGCCGGAATGCGCTCCGGCGTGATGATCGGGGGGAGCTCGGGCATCGCGCCGCGCCGTTATGCGGCCGCTCCGTTCCGCCCGCGGCACGCGTCGGGCGAAACGGGACCGCCGCGTCGCGGCTAGCTCTTCAACGTCGCATTGAGGGTGATGTCGGGCACGCCGGCCAGCGCCCGCGACACGGGGCAGACCTCCTTGGCCTTGGTCGCGGCCTCCTTGAACGCCGCCTCGGCGACGCCGGGAACCTCGGCCTCGACGTCGAGCACGATGCCGGTGATGCCGACACCGGCCTCAACGGTCACCGCGGCGTTCGTCCTGATGCTCTTCGGCGGCGTGCCGGCGGCGGTGAGCAGTCCGGAAAGCTGCATCGAGTAGCAGCCGGCATGCGCGGCCGCGATCAGTTGCTCCGGATTGGTCCCGTTGCCGGTTTCGAAGCGCGAGGCGAACGTATAGGCGCCCTTGAACGTACCGAACTCGACTTCACCGTTCCCTTCCTTGATGGAGCCCTTCCACTCTGCATTCGCCTTGGAAACAATCGCCATCGTCGCCTCCGTCTTTCTCGGTTTCATCGGACGCCTACCGGTTTAGAGGATGGCGCCGGAAAATCCAGACCCCAGCCTGTCGCAGGCGGGGCCCGGGATGCGCAGCGGGGCGTCAGGGCTGCCGGGTGACGGTGAAGCAGGCCACCACCTTGCTGGTCGAGTTGTGATGGAAATAGCAGAAGTCGATGGTGTTCTCGTCGCGGAGCGTGAACGGGTAGACGCCGTCATTGTCGAGGAACACGCCGCCGCCGAAGTCCGGCGGCTGCAACGCGCCGATGAGCGTTTCGGTGGCCTTGCCCTCCATGTGGCCGGCGAAGCGGGTACCCTCCTGCTTGTCGATCACGTAGATGAACTCCATCTCGTCGCTGCCGAAGGTCGGCGCGTCGCTGTCCGGAAGCCGATACGGATTCTGCCCGAGATAGACCGCCTGGGCGTTGCCCTTCCAGGTTCCGACCAGGTCCGGCACGTCCTGCGCCATGGCGGATCCGGCCAATACCACGGCGCCGGCGAAAACCACGCTACGCACTGCATCCCACATTGCCTGACTCCTCCGTCCATGTGACAGCGTCGAGATTACGCATGACCAACCGGCCGACAACCACCCCAAAAGGGCTGGCTGGCCGCCGTCGCGCCGCTATGCTTGCAGCCGCTGCCACGAACGGGACTACGATGCGAATCGCCACCTGGAACATCAACGGAATCCGCGCCCGTCTCGAAGGGGCGGTGAAATGGACGACCGAGGTGCGGCCCGACGTGCTGTGCCTCCAGGAGATCAAGATCGAGGACGCGGCATTCCCGCGTTCGGCCTTCGAGGACCTGGGCTACAACGTCGAGACGCACGGCCAGAAGAGCTTCAACGGCGTCGCGCTGCTCTCGAAGCTCCCCTTCGACGAGGTCTCACGCGGACTGCCGGGCGATGACAGCGACCCGCAGGCCCGGTTCATCGAAGGCGTCTTTTCGGTGAGAGACGGCGCCATCCGCATCGCGTCGCTCTACCTGCCCAACGGCAATCCCGTCGGTACAGAGAAATACGCCTACAAGTTCGCCTGGATGGACCGGCTCGAGGCCTATGCCCGGACGCGGCTCGCCGACGAGGAGATGCTGGTGCTCGCCGGCGACTACAACGTGATCCCCGAGCCCATCGATGCGCGCTATCCCGACCACTGGGTCACGGATGCCCTGTTCCAGCCGGAGACCCGGGCGCGATATCGGAGGCTCCTCAACATCGGGCTCACCTGCGCGTTCCGCGCCTGCTCCGCCGAGCCGGGCCACTATACGTTCTGGGACTATCAGGCCGGCGCCTGGCAGCGGAACAACGGCATCCGCATCGACCACCAGCTCCTTTCCCCGCTGGCCGCCGATCGGCTTACCGGCGCACAGATCGACAAGCGCACCCGCAGCTGGGACAAGCCGTCCGACCACGTGCCGGTGATGATCGAGCTCGACGTCTGACGGCAGGCCGGGCGCCTGCACAGGCATCCGGCGCGATAGGGCGGCGGGAGGGCCGCGTAGGCCTATTTCTTCTTCTTGTTGGCCTCGAGCCAGTCGTCGGCCAGCGCCATCGCGGTCCGCCGCTCGTTCTCGGTGGCGATCGAGAGCGCGCGCTCCTGCATCTCGAACACCCATGCATCGGACGGCATGGCGCGCTCGCGAGCGATGGTGAGATACATGAGGCCGAGCACCGACTGACGCGGAACGCCGTCGCCTTCGAAGAGGAGATGGCCGAGCAGCGCCTGCCCGCCGACATTGCCCTTGTCGGCCGCAAGCTTCGCCCAGCGCGCAGCCTGGAGCGGGTCGCGCTCGCCGCCCTCGCCCTCGTAGTACATCCGCGCCAGGCTCACCTGGGCCTCGGGATCGCCGAAATAGGACGCCGCATAGGCGTAGATCTGGCGCGCGCGGACCGGGTCCTGCTTCACGTCGGTGTTGGGGATGCCGTCGCGGTAATAGCCGCCGAGCGCGACGAAGGCGTTGGAGACGAACCGCGAATTCGGCTGGCTCGGACCGTCCTCGGCATGAGCGTCCGCCATCTCGCTGAACAGCTCGAACGCCTTGTAGTCGTTACGGGCGATGCCGTCGCCCTCGGCATACATGCGGCCGAGCTTCCACTGGGCGATCGGATTGCCCTTCTCGGCCGCGAAGCCGAGCGCCTCGGCCGCCGTCTCCTTGTCGCCGCTCTTGTACGAGGAGAGGCCGTACTTCAGCGCGTCGGTGGGAGGCGTATCGGCGTCCAGCGACTTCACGTCGAACGCCGCCGCTCCCCCCGCAATACCGAGGACCGTCGCGGCTACCAGCAGCCCACGGAACATGTCACAAGTCCGCATAGCTAACCACTTCCACTGCCCCACCCGGATGCGTGACGGCACCGTTCCGTGCCGGCCCCACCCCCTGTGCGTACTTCCAGATTGCGCCGCTTCTGTAGTCGGTCTCGCGCGGCGACCACCTCTTCCGGCGCGCCGCGAGTTCGTCATCATCGAGGCGGACCGACAGCGTTCCCGCCACCGCGTCGATGTCGATGATGTCGCCGTCCGCGATCAGGCCGATCGGGCCGCCGAGCGCCGCTTCGGGGCCGACATGGCCGATGCAGAAGCCGCGGGTCGCGCCCGAGAAGCGGCCGTCGGTGATCAGCGCCACCTTCTCGCCCGCGCCCTGGCCGTAGAGCGCGGCCGTGGTCGACAGCATCTCGCGCATGCCCGGGCCGCCGCGCGGCCCCTCGTAGCGGATCACCAGCACTTCACCCTCGCGATAGTTCCGCGCGCTGACGGCGGCGAAGCATTCCTCCTCGGAATCGAAGCACCGGGCCGGCCCCGAGAATTGGAGCGTCTTCATGCCGGCGACCTTCACGATGGCGCCGTCGGGGGCGAGGTTGCCGCGCAGGCCGACGACGCCACCGGTCGGCGACAGCGGCTTGTCGGCGGGGTAGACGACCTTCTGGTCGTCCCGCCATTTCACCTTCTCGAGGTTTTCCGCGATCGTGCGGCCGGTCACGGTGATGCAGTCGCCGTGCAGATAGCCGTTGTCGAGGAGCGTCTTCATCAGGAGCGGGATGCCGCCGGCCTCGAACATGTCCTTGGCGACGTACTTCCCGCCCGGCTTCATGTCGGCGATGTAGGGCGTCCGCTTGAACACCTCGGCGACGTCGAACAGGTCGAATGCGATGCCGCATTCGTGCGCGATCGCCGGCAGGTGCAGCGCCGCATTGGTCGATCCGCCAGAAGCCGCGACCACGGTCGCCGCATTCTCGAGCGCCTGCCGGGTGACGATGTCGCGCGGCCGGAGACCGAGCGCCAGCAATTCCATCACCTTCTCGCCGGCTGCCGTGCAGAAACGGTCGCGGATCTCGTAGGGCGCCGGCGCGCCGGCCGAATAGGGCAGCGCGAGGCCGATCGCCTCCGAGACGGTCGCCATCGTGTTGGCGGTGAACTGGCCGCCGCAGGAACCCGCGGACGGGCACGCCGCCTGCTCGAGCGTCTCGAGGTCCTCGTCGCTCATCCTGCCGACGGAATGAAGGCCGACCGCCTCGAACACGTCGACCACGGTGACGTCGTGGCCCTTGAAGGTGCCGGGCAATATCGAGCCGCCATAGATGAAGACCGACGGTACGTTGAGGCGGCACATGGCCATCATCATGCCGGGCAGCGACTTGTCGCAGCCGGCGAGGCCGACCAGCGCGTCGTAGCCGTGGCCGCGCATGGTGAGTTCGACCGAGTCGGCGATGATCTCGCGCGACACCAGGGACGACTTCATGCCCTGGTGCCCCATGGCAATGCCGTCGGTGACGGTGATGGTGCAGAACTCGCGCGGCGTGCCGGCGGCGGCCGCGACGCCCTTCTTCACCGCCTGCGCCTGCCGCATCAGCGAGATGTTGCAGGGGGCCGCCTCGTTCCAGCACGTGGCGACGCCGACGAAAGGCTGGTGGATCTGCTCGGTCGAGAGACCCATGGCATAGTAATAGGAGCGGTGCGGCGCGCGCTGCGGACCTTCCGTTACGTGGCGGCTTGGCAGTTTCCGCTTGTCGATGACGCGCGCTTCCATGACGTTCCTTCGACGGCGCCTTTCGACCGGCCCCGCACTCCGACACAACGCTCCGCCATCCCCGAAAACGGGGTCGTCGCAAGTCCTTGCGTCAGGTGCTGTGCCCCCCTCGGCAGGCGACCTGAGTTGCCTCCACCCTTCCCGTCACTTTATGGCTGAACGGCGGCATCTGTCCGCCTCGCAGACCTTGCCGGTCAACTTCCCATCACACTGTGTCGGAGTCGCAACAGAACGGCTCGACTCGGTGATGCTGGCACAGACCGGCGACGTGAGAGGGCAGCCGGTCGGGGAGCTTCGGCGCTCGAGCAATGTCGCCGATCAAAGCTTCGGGATCATTGCGACTTTTCCTTGGGGACGCCATCGTTACCAAAGAATCGCCAAGCTGACGGCGCAGGTTGCAGCTCGAAAACGCGAGGAGGATCGAACGCGGTGGCAAGATCGGCATTTCTGGCCATGTGGCGATGTCTCGCGCTGTTCTTCGTCGTTCTCGCGGTACCGGTCACGGCGGAGGCTGCGATCGATCGCAAGGCGACGGAGCGTGCCTTCCAGGCCTGGCTGAGCGACGTGGCCTGGCCCGAAGCGCAGGCGGCCGGCGTTTCCCGCCGGACTTTCGACGCCGCCCTCGACGGCGTGACGCTCGACTGGGACCTGCCCGAACTCGCCCCGCCCGGCGCGCCCCCGCCGCCGCATACCAAGGAGGTGCAGGCCGAGTTCCGCAGTCCCGGCGCCTATTTCGACCAGAAGAACCTCAACGCGCAGGTTGCCGCGGGCCGGAAGCTCATCGCGCAATATGACAAGCAGCTCGACGCCATCGAGGCCGGCTACGGCGTGCCGCGCGGCATCCTCCTGGCGATCTGGGCGCGCGAATCGAGCTTCGGCCGTGCGGCGATCCCGCACTCCGCCATCCGGACGCTCGCGACCCAGGCGTTCATGAGCCGGAGGAAGGATTTCTTCCGGCCTGAACTGATCGCCGCACTCCGGATCCTGCAATCCGGCGAGGTCCCGCTCGCGAAGATGAAGAGCTCATGGGCCGGCGCGCTCGGGCAGCCGCAGTTCCTGCCGTCCTACTACCTCAAGTACGCCGTCGACGGCGACGGCGACGGCCGGCGCGACATCTGGGGCTCGCCGCCCGACGTGCTCGCCTCGATCGCCAACTTCCTCCGCAGCGAAGGCTGGGACCCCGAGCGAAGCTGGGGCATCGAGGTCAAGGTGCCGGATTCCGTCGCCTGCCACTTCGAAGGCCCGGAACAGGGACGCGGCATGGCCGAGTGGCAAGCCGCCGGCATCCGCCAGGCGGACGGTCGGGACCTGCCGCGTTTCCAGCAGAACCGGACCGCTTATTTGCTGATGCCCGCCGGACGCCTCGGGCCGGCGTTCATCGTCAGCGGCAACTTCTACGTGATCAAGGAATACAACTACTCCGATCTCTACGCCCTCTATGTCGGGCACCTTTCCGACCGCTTCGCCGACAACGGCGCCTTCGCCGCCGGCTGGGGCAAGGTCGGCGGCTTCTCGCGGGCCGACGTCGCCCGCATGCAGGCCCAATTCGAAGCGGCCGGTCACGACGTCGGCGGCACCGACGGTCTGGTCGGCTTCAAGACCCGCGTCGCCGTCGGGCGCTGGCAGGAGAGCCGCGGCGACCGCGTCACCTGCATGCCCGATGCGGCGATGGTGAAGTCGATCCACTAGCGGCTCCGGAAGCCGGCGCCGGACGCTGCGATCAGCCGCGCCGCGTCTGGAGACTCGGGATGACCGCTTCGTCCTCCTCGAGGCGCTCGCGGGCACCGGGATGCTCCTCGATCAGCGGTCCCGGGGTTCGCGCCGCACGGGCCGCCTCGGCGCGCCACCGGCCGAGCTTCTCGACCTCGTCGGCGTCCTGGTTGACGACCCGGAGCGGCGGCGCATTCCCCTTCTTGTCGACGCCCAGATAGACCGTCCGATGCGGGTGGGGAATCTGGATCCCGCGCGCCTCGAATGCCGCCTTGATCCGGCGATAGAACTCGCGCCGCACGTTCCACTGCCCGAGCGGCCGCGTCTTGAAGCGGCCGCGCAGCCACACGCCCGACTCCTCGAGCCCCTCCACCCCGACCACCTCGAACGGGGCGACGATGACTTCCGCCAGCGGGCCGTTTGCCGCCATATCCGCGGCGACTTCCGCCATTACCGCCAGCGCCTCGTCGATGTTCTCGCGATAGGCGATCCGCACGTCGATCACGGCGAAAGCGAAGTCCTTGGACATGTTCTTGATGGTCTGGACCTCGCCGAACGGGATCGAGTGGACGTTCCCGTCGAAGTCGCGAAGGTGCACGGTGCGGATCGTGACCTTCTCGACCAGTCCGGAATGGGATCCGACCTCCACCACGTCGCCCACCGAGAGCGTGTCCTCCATCAGGATGAAGACGCCGGTGATCACGTCCTTGACCAGGGTCTGCGCACCGAAGCCGATGGCGAGGCCGATCACGCCGGCGCCGGCGATCAGGGGTGCGATATCGACGCCGAGCTCGGAGAGCACGACCAGCCCGGCAAGGGTCAGCAGCACGACGCGGAACGCGTTCTCGAGGAACGGCAGAAGCGTCTTCAACCGGGTCGACGACGGATTCTTCGCTCGCAGCCTTTCCCCGAACGCACCGCCGATCTCCCACGCGAACGCTCCGAGCAGGAGCACCACGCCGATGGAGATCAGACGGCCGAGCATGCCCTGGCCGGCCTCCGAAGCGAGCCAGGCAAACGGCTCGACCCCCCAGATCTCCAGGAGCACGAGGCCCACCAGCGCCCAGTAGAACGCCTTCAGCACGCCGCGCAGCTTCGGCAGATAGCGGTTGGCGCGCGACTCGAGCAGCGGGAAGCGTTCCCGCAATTCCGGCTTCAGCCTGAACACCCGGTCGAAGCCGCGGAGCAGCACCATCCCCACCAGCATCGCGAACGCCAGCGTCAGGACCGACAGCAGGGTCGCGCGGCCGATGAAAGCGAAGCCGCGGCCGATATCGAGGACCCAGACGAGATAGGCGACTACGACATAGGCGATCGCCAGCACGTGCCATGAATCGGCCAGGCCGTCGCGCAGACGCGACCCCCGCCCGTTCCGGCGGCCGAGCCGGCGCAGGCGCCGCGCCACGCCGCCGCGGACCTGGAGAATGAATATGACGCACATTCCCGCCAGGAGCAGCGCCAGCAGGTCGCCGAAGAAGACGTAGGTCGGGCGGGACATGCCGAGCACCCAGGCGGCACGGAGTCCGAAATAGCCGTAGATGGCGGCGAGGGCGAAGCGCCGGACCCAGAGGTAGCCGTAGGCGGCGCTTTCGTCGTCCATCGCGAACAGGCGCATGTGCGGCACGCTGGGCGTCAGCACCGCCCGCCCCGCAACGATGAGCAATTGCGCCAGGACGTTGGCATTGATGACCGTCACCAGTGCGAGGCGGAGCGTGAAGCTGAGCTCGACCAGTGCCAGGGCACCGAAGCCGGCCGCCACGAACGCAGCGATCGGCACGATCGCGAGGAGCGTATGCACCGCCAGCATCAGGAGCCGTGCCGGAAACGACCCCACCACCCGCGCCTCGACGGCGCGCCGCGGGCGTGCCAGCAGCCATCTGGCAAGCTGCTCCGCGATGAAGGCGGCGGCAAGCGTCAGGGCCAGCATCAGCACGGCCCAGCCGATCCCGCGGAGCACGGCAGGATCGGTCAGCCGCTCGAAGAACGCCGACAGTTCCGCGGGCAGGTTCTCGATCTCGCCGAGCACCGTGAGCAGGGATCCGGAGAACGCCCCGAGCGACTCGGTGGCGCCGGCCAGCCAGTCGTCCCGTTCTGGCGTCGGGGCGGGGCCGCCCGCGCTGTCGACCAGCGTGCGCAGCCGGGTAAGAAACGCCGCGCGGCTTTCGTCGTTGCTCAACGTGTCGAGGAGCGCGCGGAGCCCCGCGGTCTCCTCCGGCGTCAGCGTGGACGCACCGGCCACGGCCGGAGCCGGAGGTGGCGCCTGCGCGAATGCCGGCGCCGAAAAGAGAAGGAAAATGCCGAGGAGCAGGAGATTGAGCGTCATCCGGGGGAGCATAGGGATCTCGTCGTTCATGCCCGCGACCGAAGCCGATCGCGCGACGCGCACTGCCAAAGGGCGGCCTGGAGGCCGCAGTGCGGGAAAGCCGGTTCTCCGGACAGCGTTCCAGAATTATTGCGGTGCGGCAACCCTTGCCGCACCACGCCGGGGAAGTCGCACACGGCACAGCCCGGGCGCAGACGCCCCGGCCGAATCGTGAAACCCTCGAGGAAGGCCGCTTGCCGGCGGCCTTCCCGACCTCGCGCTAGGTTGCCGGCGTCGCCAGCGGCGGCCCCGGCGGCGGCATCACCTCGTGCTCGATCCCCGATAGCGGCTCGTCGTCCAGCGTGGCCTCGAAGGCTTTCAGGCGCTTGTAGATCGAGATCAGCTCGACGATCGTCGGCCACGAATTGACCAGATACTGGAAGGACGATTCGACCCGACTGAAGGCCCGCATGATCTGCTGCATGACGCCGAGCGTGAAGCCGGCGGCGACGATGGTCGGCGCGAGCGCCACATAGGGCACCAGGACGCTCGCCTGCAGGTAGCCGTAGCGCGCGATATTGAAGTAGAGATAGTGGAAGTAGATGCGGAAATAGTTGCGCCGCACATCCGAGAACAGCGCGTCGAGCGTCGGCGGCTGGGCCCGGTCGGGATCGTCCTCGCCGAAGACCAGCTCCTTGCGGTAGGCCGCCTCGACCCGCTGGTTGCGGAACTCGAGGCCCGGCAGCTTGATGCCGGCGAGTGCCAGCAGCCCCGTGCCGAAGGCCGACCAGACGATCGCCACGAACACCAGCGGCTGCGGGATCTCGCCGACCACCGGCAGGATCTTCACATAGGACGACAGTCCCCACAGGATCGGCAGGAAGGCGAGCAGCGTCATCACCGAATCGACGAGGCTGACGCCGAGCCCCTGCATCACCGAGGCGAAGCGCATCGTGTCTTCCTGGATGCGCTGCGAGGCACCTTCGATCCGCCGGAGCCGGGACCAGTTGGCGACGTAGTAGTCGTTCATCGCCGTCCGCCAGCGGAAGATGTAGTGGCTGACCAGGAACGCGTTGAACACCGCGACGGTGATGTAGATCATCGCGATGATCAGGAACGTCGTGAGCTGGGCGAAGAATGCGGGCAGCGTCGTCGAGTTCGGCGTCGCGAGCGCGACCTGGATCATGTCGTAGAAGGTACCGAACCAGTCGTTGATCAGGACGTCGAGTTCGACCTGGAACCAGACGATGAACAGGATCAGCGCCGTGCCGACCACCGACCAGCGGAACCACGGATGCGGCGCGAGCCAGCGCCACGCGCCGATGAACAGCGCCCCCCAGATGAACATGTACTGGTAGAGCCAGATCGTCTGCGGCGTCTCGGACGCCGCCTGGAAGGCCGCCATCGCCGCCTCGTCCGCACCCTCCCCGGGCGGCGCCGGGAACGGGTAGCCGAACAGCCCCCCGAGGGAGAGCGACCCGCCGAGATACTGGGCCACGAAGTACCAGAACAGGATCGCCACGAGCGCACACAGCGCGGCCGAGATGAACAGGAGTTTCGGTCGGGGAAAGAAGGAGGCGAACACCGGCGATCCTCGCGCGATCTGACGCGACCCCGAGACCCGGGACACCGGATCGGGCGCGAAAGACCAACGATGCGGGAAGCTGCCGCCGCGGGCAATGGTTCGACGGCGTCGCAGCCGCCGGTGAAAACAGAAAAAGGCGGCCGAAGCCGCCTTTCAGGAAGATTCGATCCGCCTGCCGGCGCGTTACGCCGCTTCGGCGGACTCCGCCTCGGCGGTCCGCGCCCGGTCGGCGGCGCCCTTGGCGTCGACGTCGCGGTCGACGAACTCGATCACCGCGATCGGGGCCGAGTCGCCGTAGCGGAAACCGGCCTTCAGGACCCGGGTGTAGCCGCCCTGACGGTCCTTGTAGCGCGGGCCGAGGGTCTCGAAGAGCTTCTTGACCACCGGCACGGAACGGAGTTCCGCCACCGCCTGCCGGCGGGCGTGCAGGTCGCCGCGCTTGGCGAGGGTGACCAGCTTCTCGACGATCGGACGGAGGTCCTTCGCCTTGGGCAGCGTGGTCACCACCTGCTCGTGCACGATCAGCGAGCCCGCGAGATTGGCGAACATCGCCTTCCTGTGGCTCGACGACCGGTTCAGCTTCCGGCCGGAATTACGGTGGCGCATGGCCCTCTCCAATTACTCACGCCGGCACGGGGCCTAGCGTCCGTTCGTGGGTCTCAATAATGGTCTTCGTAGCGCTTGGCCAGCTCGTCGATGTTCTCCGGCGGCCAGTTGGTCACTTCCATGCCGAGATGCAGGCCCATCTGCGCGAGGACCTCCTTGATCTCGTTCAGCGACTTCCGGCCGAAGTTCGGCGTGCGGAGCATCTCCGCCTCGGTCTTCTGGATGAGGTCGCCGAT
>JBIQKL010000202.1:0-2882 GCA_044506555.1 Hyphomicrobiales bacterium
GGATGACGGGCGGGAAGGATGCACCGCATTGCACGTCGGGAACGACGTCTCCGCCAGCCCGGAACGGCTCATCGCCTCACATGTACTGCCCCAGCCACGCCTTGAGCCGGCCGGCGTCCATGGCGCCGGCCTGCTGCGCGACGACCTTGCCGCCGCGGAACAACATCAGCGTCGGGATGCTGCGGATCTGGTAGCGCGCGGCGAGCGCCTGCTCGGCCTCAGTGTCGACCTTCAGGAAACGCATCCGCGGCTCCATCTCGGCGGCGACCTGCGCATAGGCCGGCGCCATCATCCGGCACGGACCGCACCATGCCGCCCAGAAATCGACGACGACCGGGATGTCGCTCCGCTCGATCTGCTTCTGGAAGCCGGCCGCCGAGGCGGCGGCGGGTTCGCCGCTGAACAGCGCACGCCCGCACTTGCCGCATTTCGCGGCGCGTGCGTCCTTCGCCGCAGGCAGGCGGTTCACGCTGTCGCAATGGGGACAGACGACGTGGCGGACGGTCTCGTTCAACGGCATGGCCTCATGTTTGACCCGCGACGGCCGCAGTGGCGCGCCGCCGGGCGCACGTATAAGGTGGGCGTGCAGGCGTTTGGCTGCAACGGATTTCCGGCCTTTGTCGTTACCCATCGTAGAGATCGAATACTGCCGCCAGTGCCGTTGGCTGGCGCGGGCGGCCTGGACGGCGCAGGAATTGCTGACCACCTTCGAGGAGGAGATCGGCGGCGTGACGCTCCGGCCCGGGACCGGCGGCGTGTTCGACGTGCGGGTCGACGGCGAGACGGTGTTCTCCCGGAAGGCCGCCGGGCGCCATGCCGAGATCACGGAGCTGAAGCAGCTCGTCCGCGATCGGGTGGCGCCGGAGCGGAGCCTCGGACATTCGGACAGGAAGCGGGTGATCGGTGAAGGTGAAGCGAGGTGAAGCGGCAGCCGAGGAGCCGTTCTGGCGTCGCCTGACGCTCGAGGAAATGTCGCGGGCGGAGTGGGAATCGCTCTGCGACGGCTGCGGCCGCTGCTGCCTCAACAAACTCGAATATGCCGATACCGGCGAGATCGCCTGGACCGACGTCGCCTGCCGGCTGTTCGACGACGCCACCTGCCGCTGCACGAACTATCCCGAGCGCTCGCGCCTGGTGCCGGATTGCGAGACGCTGACTCCAACCAAGGTCCGGACGCTCACCTGGCTGCCGCCGACCTGCGCCTACCGGCTGGTCGCCGAGGGGCGAGACCTCTACTGGTGGCATCCGCTGGTGTCGGGGGACCCCGACACGGTCCATATGGCCGGAATCTCCGCGCGTCACCGGACACGGAGCGAGCAGGGTGTGCCGGTCGCGGATTTCGAGGACTACATTGTCGATTGGCCCGGCGAGGATCCAGCCGAGCGGATCGATATCAGCGAGCGGGGACGTGCCCCGCGAAAACGAGGAGCAAGACGATGACCAAAGCGGCTGCCAAGGCTTCCAAGGCGAAAGCAAAGGCCCCGACGCGCGATGCGCGGCTCGACCCTCCTTCCGATCTGGGCGCCAACGCGGTGGGCGACATCAGCGCCGCGCTCAACCTGCTCCTGGCCGACGTCTTCGCGCTCTACATGAAGACCAAGAACTTCCACTGGCACGTCAGCGGGCCGCATTTCCGCTCCTACCACCTGATGTTCGACGAGCAGGGCGAGCAGATCTTCGCGATGACCGACCCGATCGCCGAGCGCGTCCGCAAGATCGGCGGCACGACGCTGCACTCGCTCGCCGAAGCGGCCCGCATGACCCGCGTGCTCGAGAACGACAAGGAGTACGTCGATCCGTCCGACATGGTCGCGGAGCTCCGCGACGACAACAAGGATCTCATCGCCCGCCTGCGGGCCGCGCACGACGTGTGCTCCGAGCACAACGATGTCGCCTCGACCAGTCTGATCGAGCAGTGGATCGACGAGGCCGAACGGCGCACGTGGTTCCTGTTCGAGACCAGCCGCCGCCCCGGCAGGTGACGCCGTTGGCGTCCTCCCCCTCGCGGAGGACGCCGCCCTTCCGTTCGTTTCCGTTCCGGTAACGCCCGGGCGCGCAGGATGGGCGCCAGGCCGGCCGGAATGGGAGGCGACGGGAGATGAAGCGCATCACGGAACCGGGACCGCATGGCGACCCGGCGGTGCTGGCGGAACAGAACGATCTCGCCCGCAAGGAGCTCGCCGCGCTGCGGTCCGATCTCCGGCAGATGCTGATGCGGCTCGACGCCGCCATCGCACACCTTGCCCGGCCCCCTGGACGGCCGGAGGATCCACCTCGGCGCAGCGCCCGGACCCGCCCGCCAACCGAACCGGGCCGGGCGAAGCGGATAGCCCCGAGCCGCGAGCGGGGCGCTCGCGGTCGCCGTGCGCCGGTGCTGCCCGGAAAGCGGGCCGTGGTGTCGACCGGCCCGGAATCCGCGCCTGACGTCACGCCGTCGCCGGCGGAGTAGAAGCGCGGAGCGCCTTGAGTCCGTTGGGACAGGAGCTTGGTCCGGTCTTGCGTGCTTCGAGGCTCGGCCTTCGACCTCGCATGGTCGGATCAAGTCCGAAGACAGGCCTCGGCGACCGAGGTCGGAGGGTGCTCATCCGCTGCACGCTTTTCTCCCGTCATCCTCGGGCAGGATCCCGCACCCCCGTCATCCTCGGGCTTGACCCGAGGATCGTGGGAAGGGGCACAGAGTGCGTGTAGGAGGCAGGTGCTTTACCGGCCCGCCGATGCGGGTCGGCAAACGATCCTCGGGTCAAGCCCGAGGATGACGGAGAGTGGAACCTCGGCGCACGCCATCCTGGGTGGGCTCGACGGAGAGGGGGGCGGTGCGCCGCGGCGGCGGGCCTCCGCGCGTTCTTTCCAAGCCTCGTGCCAGCGTCCCACGGAAGGGCGGG
>JBIQKL010000203.1:0-2817 GCA_044506555.1 Hyphomicrobiales bacterium
GGCGCTCAAGGAAGGCTTCGACAACACCATCGCCAGGAATCCAGCTGCGGCCGCCCACCGGCGGCAAGCTGAGTTTCGCGGCGCCCGATCTGCTGACGCTCGAGGTGACCACCGAGAAGCCGGTGCCGCGCCTCGAAGCGCTGTTCGCAGAATGGCCGCTGATCGCCTACACGCTCGCCGACGATGGCGCACCGGTCTTCACCGGCCCCTATGCGATCGCGGACCTCAAGGTCGACCAGCGGCTCGACCTCGTGCCCAACGCGCATTTCACCGGAGCCGATGAACGTTCGCCGATCGCGCTCCGGAAGTTCGGCGACGCCCAGACCATGGCGCTCGCTTTGGAGGCCGGCGAGCTCGACCTCGCGTTCGGCCTGCCTGCCGAGAGCCTGTCGCGCCTCAAGGCCGATCCCGAGCTCACCGTGAAGTCCTTCCCGGTCGGCTACCAATATTTCGGCTTCCTCAACACCGCGCATCCGGTGCTGTCCGACGTGAAGATCCGGCAGGCGGTGGACCTCGCCATCGACCGGAGCGAGCTGGTCACCGCGATCGACGGCGGCCAGCCTGCCACCGGCGCCTTCGCGCCGTACTTCCCCTTCGCGTCCAAGGACGCCAGGCCCACCGACCTCGCCCGTGCCGAAGCGCTCCTCGACGAGGCCGGCTGGACCAAGGCCGATGACGGCATGCGCGCCAGGGACGGCGCGCCGCTCCGCCTGCTCGCCGTCGCCTATCCGCAGCGGCCCGACCTCGTCACCATGCTGCCGGTGGTCAAGGCGGCCCTCGCCCGGGTCGGCATCGCGGTCGACACGCAGGTCTCGGAGAACATCAACGACGTGGCGGCGAGCGGCGATTTCGACATCCTGCTCTGGGCGCAGCACACCGCACCGGCCGGCGATCCCGCCTTCTTCTTCAACGCGATGCTCAGGAGCGATGCCGCGCTCAACTACGCGCACTATGCCAGCGACGCCTTCGACGGCATCGTCGCCGGCTTCGCCACGGCCGCGGCGGAAGCAGATCGCACGGCGATCGCCCTTGCCGCGCAGCAACAGCTGTTCAACGACGTACCGGTGACCTTCCTGGTCTCGCCCGAGTGGCATGTCGGCCTGTCGAAGCGGCTCGCCGGCTACGAGCCCTGGGGCTCGGACTACTACGTCATCCGCGCCGACATGGGCGAGGCGGACTGACCGTCCGTCTTGCTCCGCGGCGCCGCACGGTACGGAATCCGGACCGCCGCCAGCCTGCTGGCGGTGTCGGCGCTCGCCTTCCTGGTGGTGGCGTCCATGCCCGCCGATCCGGTGATGATCGCGATCCGGGCATGGAACCTGCCGCCGGACCCGGCGACCATTGCGAGCCTCCGGGCCGCGTGGGGGCTCGACCTGCCGTTGCCGGAGCGATACCTCCACTGGCTCTCCGGCTTCGTCGCCGGCGACTGGGGACGCTCATTCCGCACCGGCGAGCCGGTCCTCGCCGAGATCGCGGCACGTCTGCCGTTGTCGCTGACGATGGGGCTCGGCGGGCTGGTGCTGGCCATCGCGCTCGCCGTACCGCTCGGCTTCGCCGCAGCGGCAAGGCCGGGCGGCATCGCCGATCGGGTCAGCCGCTTCCTTTCCATCGGCGTGCAGGCCGTGCCCGCCTTCTGGCTCGGCATCCTCCTGATCTGGCTGCTCGGCGTCCATCTGCGGCTCGTCCGGCCGTTCTCGGGCGGTCCCGCGATCCTGCTCATCGCCGTTGGCCTCGTCGCCCTGCATTCGATCGGCATGCTCGCCCGCGTCTACCGTCGCGACCTCGTGGCGCAGGCCGCGATGCCCTACTTCACCACCGCGCTCGCCAAGGGGCTCTCCCGGCGCCAGGCGCTCTGGCGCCACGGCCATCGCGGCGCGCTCTACGCGATGCTGTCGGCGGTGCGGTCCGAGGCCGGCTGGGCGATCGGCACCACGGCGACGCTCGAGGTGCTGTTCGGGCTTCCCGGCATCGGCCAGTTCCTGGTGGCGAGCATATCGGCGCGGGACTACGCGGTGCTCCTCGCCTACGTGATGGTCGTCGCGCTCTGGATGGTGGCGATGAACGCGGCGGTGGGTCTCGCCCTCCACCGCCTCGATCCGCGCGCGACATGAGGCTCCGCCCGCTCCATCTGCTCGGCGCGGTGGTCCTCGCCGCCATCCTTGTCGGCGGGATCTGGCAGCCGCACGACCCCGACGCCATCGACCTCCTCGCCCGGCACGCACCGCCGTCGCTGCTCCATCCGCTCGGCACCGACAATCTCGGCCGCGACGTGGCCTCCCGCATGCTCGTCGCCGGGTGGCGGACAATGGTGGTCGTGCTCGCCGTCGGCGTGATCGGCTTCGTCGGCGGTGCACTCGTCGGCACCGCCACAGCCATCGCCGGCGGCTGGCGGGAGCAGGCGGTCCTCCGCGGCACCGAGATGTTCATCATCGTGCCGACGCTGGTCTGGGGCCTGACCGCGGCGGCCGTGTTCGGGCTCTCGCCGCTGACCGCCGGCCTCGCCCTCGGCCTCGCCGGCGTCGGACCCTATGCGCTGATGGCCAATGCGCTCACCCACCGAACGCTCGGCCTCGCCTATGTGCAGGCGGCCCGTGCGCTCGGCGTCGGCGGCCTGCGGCTGACCGTGCGCCACGTCCTTCCCGCGACGCTGCCGGTCCTCTTCGCCCATGCCGGCGCTTATGCCGGCCAGGCGGTCGTCGCCTATGCGGCGCTCGCCTTCATCGGCCTCGGCGCCGACCCGACCCGGCCCGACTGGGGCTCGATGCTCTTCGAGTACCGCGGCTTCGTCTTCGACAATCCCTGGCTCATGATCTGGCC
>JBIQKL010000073.1:0-6754 GCA_044506555.1 Hyphomicrobiales bacterium
AACTGGCGGAGAGGGAGGGATTCGAACCCTCGGAACGCTTGCGCGCTCAACGGTTTTCGAGACCGCCCCGATCGACCACTCCGGCACCTCTCCGTGGCGGCGCGAACCATACAGATGCCACCCGGCCCACACAAGCCGTAGATAGGCATCGGCAGGCCGCATCACCAGAAGGCGCATGCTTCATGAGCCAGCCCCTCGGTCGACCCGGCCGCGGCCTGCGGCCCGCGTCGACGGTCGAGCGGGGGCCTCAGGGCTCGCCATCCCCGCGCCCGCGGCGGGGATATCGGCGCAGGAAGTCGAAGTCGCAGCCGTCCTCGGCCTGCAGCACCTCGTCGACATAGAGGCGGAAATAGCCGCGCTCGCTGCCCGGATGCGGCGGCGGCGGCTGCCAGGCCGCCCGCCGCACGGCGAGCACCGGCTCGTCGACGAGCAGCTCGATCCGGCCGCCGGCGACGTCGAGGGCGATGCGGTCGCCGGTCTCGACCAGGGCCAGCGGACCGCCGGTCGCTGCCTCGGGGCTGACATGGAGGACGATGGTGCCGAAGGCGGTGCCGCTCATCCGGGCATCGGAGATGCGGACCATGTCCTTGACGCCCGCCGCCGCGAGCTTCTTCGGGATCGGCAGGTAGCCCGCCTCCGGCATCCCCGGCGCGCCGACCGGCCCGGCGTTCCGGAGCACCAGCACGTCGTCGGCGGTCACGTCGAGGTCGGGATCGTCGATCCGTTCGGCGAGGTCGCGGAGCGAATCGAACACCACGGCGCGGCCGGTGTGGAAGAGCAGCGCCGGCGTCGCCGCCGCCTGCTTGATGAGGGCGCCGTTCGGCGCGAGGTTGCCGCGGAGCACGCGGATTCCGCCGCCGGAATGGATCGGATCGGCGAGCGGACGGACCACGTCCTGCGGCCAGGGCGGCGGCGCCGCCGCGATGTTCTCGGCCAGCGTCCGGCCGTTGACGACGAGCGTCGTCGTATCGAGGAGCGGCGCGATCTCGCGGAGGATCGCGGCCAGCCCGCCGGCCTTCTGCAGGTCCTCCATGTAGTGCCGGCCCGCCGGCTTGAGGTCGACCAGCACCGGGGTCTCCTGCCCCAGACGGTCGACGGCCTCGAGCGCGATGTCGATGCCGAGCCGCCCGGCGATCGCGGCGAGATGGATGACGCCGTTGGTCGAACCGCCGGAGGCCTGCAGCACGCGGAGCGCGTTCATGAAGGCCGCCTCGGTCATGATCGCGCTCGGCCTCGGACCGCCGTCCCTGGCGAGCGCGACCGCCGCCGCGCCGGTCGCCTCGGCATGGCGAAGACGGTCGGCGTCGACGGCGGGGATCGCCGCGCCGCCGGGCAGCATCATGCCGAGCGTCTCGGCGACCAGCGCCATGGTCGAGGCCGTGCCCATCACCATGCAGGTGCCCGGCCCCGGCGCCAGCCGGTCGCCGATCTCGGCGATCTCCGCCTCGCTCACCGTGCCGGCCCGGTGCGCGGCCCAGAAGCGGCGGCAGTCGGTGCAGGCGCCGAGCCGCTCGCCGCGCCAGCTGCCGGTGATCATCGGCCCGGTCACCTCGAGGATCGCCGGCAGGTCGACGCTCGCCGCGGCCATCAGCAGCGCCGGAACGGTCTTGTCGCAGCCGCCGATCAGCACCACCGAATCCATCGGCTGGGCGCGGATCATCTCCTCGGCGTCCATCGCCATCAAATTCCTGAGGAACATCGAGGTGGGATGCGAGAACGATTCGTGCATCGAGATGATCGGGAACGGGATCGGCAGCCCGCCGGCGAGCATCACCCCGCGCCTGATCGCCTCGATCAGCTCGGGGACGTTCCTGTGGCAGGCATTGTAGCCGGAGAACGTGTCGGTGATGCCGACGATCGGGCGATCGAGCGCCTCGTCCGAATAGCCCATCGCCTTGATGAAGGCCTTGCGGAGGAAGAGGGAGAATCCGGCGTCGCCGTAGTTGGCGAGCCCCTTCCTCATGCCGGACGGCCCGTTTGGCATCTTGCTGCTGCTTCTCGTGCGTTTCCCCGAGCCTCAGTCCATAGGGCACGGGTGGGCCGGTGTCATCCGGAGGCCTTCTCGAGGGCCGCGGCTGCCGCCTCGGCCGCCCCGCGGGTCGCCGAGAACACCTTCAGCGCCGCGCTCTTGCCCTTGACCCGGATCGGCTCGAGCGCCTCGAGGCGGAAGGCGGCGTCGCCGGCGATCCCCTCCGCGACCGCTTCGGAGACGATGGTCTGCCGGGCTGCGGCGTAGGAGCAGAGCCGGGCGGCGAGGTTCACATGATCGCCGAGGACGGTGTAGTCCATGCGCTCCTTCGCCCCCATCGCGCCCATCACCACGTCGCCCATGTCGACGCCGATGCCGATGTCGAGGCTCCATTCGGGGTGCTCGGCGCGGAGCGCGTCCATCACGTCCTGGATGGCGAGGGAGCAGGCCACCGCGTCCGCCGCCATCCCTTCGCCGAGGAAGACGGCCATGATCTGGTCGCCGACATACTTGTCGATGTCGCCGCGATGCGCCGCGACGAGGTCGGCGAGGCGCTGGAAATAGTAATTGAGCACCTCGACCACGGTCTCGGGGTCGCGCGACTCGGCGAAGGCCGTGTAGCCGCGGATGTCGGCGAAGAGGATCGCCACCCGGCGCCGCTCGCCGCCGAGCCGGACCCCCTCCGCATCCGACTTCTGGATCGCGGCGATGGTGCCGCCGGAGACGAACTTCGCCAGCTGGAAGCGCTCGTTGATCTGGACGATCATCGTGTTGATCCGCGTCGCGAGGTCGCCGATCTCGTCGCGGCTGTCGACGCCGGTGACCCGCGCCGCGAAGTTGCCCTTGCCGACCTCGGTCGCCGCCTCGCCGATCTTGAGGATCGGCCGGCTGATGCTGACCGCGAAGACCAGCGCGCCCAGCGCCGCCGCGACCAGACCCGCCGCCAGCCAGATCGCGAGGCTCCGGAACATCTCGCCGACGGCGAAATAGGCGGCCGCCTCGCTCTTCTCGACCAGCACCGCCCACGGGATCGCCCCCGGCACGGCGAAGGCGCCGAGCGTCGGCGCGCCGTCGGGGCCGATGAACGACTCGACCGCCACGATCGGCGTGCCGGTGGCGATCCGCGGCATCGCCTCGGCGACGATGGCGCGCCCGGTCAGGTCCTGCGGCGCGGCGGCGAGCACCGCGCGCCCGGCGGCGTCGACGATGTCGATGGTGCCGGTGCTGCGGAAGGGGTGGCCGGCGACGGCCTCGGCGAGCGTCGCGAGGTTGACGCGGGCGGAGAGCGCCGCCCGCTGGTTGGCGACCGGCGCCGCGAGCGGCAGCATCACGGTGGCGAGCCAGTCCCCGGTCTCGGCGACATGGTCGACGACGATCTCGCGCTCGCGGCCGGAGGCGATGAAGGCGCGCACCGTCTCCGGCGGAGTGCGGAGAACGGTCAGCGGATCGATGCCCTTGGCGCGGAGCGCGTCGGCATAGCGGTCCTGCGACACCACCAGCGGCAGGTTGCCGCCCTCGAGCGTGATCTGCAGCGCCACGACGTCGGTGAGGTCGGCGATGCCGTGGGTGAGCAGCGCGATCTTCTCCTCGACGCCGAGCTTCTGGTCGTCGAGGGCGCTGCGGATCAGGAGCAGCGGCGCCATCAGCGTCCGCGCGAAATAGGTGTCGATCTCGTCGGCGACCTGCCGCGTCGTCGCGACGAGCTGGTCGTTGACCGAGCTCTTCATCTCGTCGCGCGCGATGCGGATCAGCGACTGTCCCGCAATCAGGAGCGGGATGATCGCGATCAGGACGGCGAAGAGCAAGAGCTTCGCCCTGAGGCTCAGCCTCGGCATCGGTGGCTCCCGGCGGCGCCCGCGCCGCTCAGCGCGGCTGCGCGCGAATGACGAACGTACCGGACGCGGTGCCGCACTCAAGCCCCGACGTGTCGCTGACCGTCAGCGTCACCGGCACCTCGCCCGGCGTCCGCAGCGCGTAGCGGAGCCGCGCGCCGATCTCGGCGCCCTCGTCGCCGATCTGCCAGTCGTAGCTGAGCGCGCCGCCGTCCGGATCGTGCGAGGCGGTGCCGTCGAGGAGGATCGCGTCGTTGGCGCCGCCGATCCACGCCTCGCGGTCGCCGCCGGCATCGGCGACGGGCGGTGCGTTGACCACGACGGTCATGGTGTCGGTCGAGGCCGCGCAGGCCGCGCCGGAATCGTCGGTCGCGGTCATCGTCACGGTGTAGGTGCCCGGCGCCGCATAAGCATGCTCGGCGGTAGCGCCGTCGGCGCTGGTCCCGTCGCCGAAGTCCCAGCGATAGGCGGTGACGGCGCCGTCAAGGTCGCGCGAGGCGCCCGCGTCGAAGGTCACCGGCGCGCCGGGGCAGACGAGCTGATCCGGTCCCGCCTCGGCGAAGGGCGGCTGGTTGACGTGGATCACGCGCGTGGTCTCCGCGACGCTGTTCGCCTGGCCGCGTCCGTCGTCGGCGACCAGCACCAGGCTGTAGCGGCCAGGGCGCGCATAGGCGTGGGTGGCCTCGCGCGTGTCCGCTTCGGCCCCGTCGCCGAAGATCCAGCGGTGGGATGCACCCTCCCCGCCCTCGGCCGACCAGGTCGCCGCCTCGCCGGCGCAGGCGACGGCTGGACCGGCGATGCCCGGCGCCGGCGCGGGATTGACCGTGACGGCGACCTCGGCCCCGGAGCTCGAATTGGCGAGGCCGGCCTCGTCGCGGACGGTGAGGCGTGCCGTGTAGCTTCCCGCCGCCGCATAGCGATGGCGCACCGACACGCCGGTCGCCGTGGCGCCGTCGCCGAAGTCCCATTCATAGGCGACGATGCCGCCGTCCGGGTCCGACGAGGCGGAACCGTCGAATACGGCCTCCTCGCCGACCGCGACGTGCCGGTCGCCGCCGGCGTCGGCGACCGGCGCCGCGTTGACCCGGACGAGATGGCGCGCCGTCACCGCCTGGCAGGTCGGGGACGGCGAGTCGCTCCGGAGCGTCAGCGACACGGCATAGGTGCCGGCGGTAGCGTAGCGGTGCGTGGCCGTCGCCCCCCTCGCCGTCGTGCCGTCGCCGAAATCCCACTCGTAGGCGGTGATGTTGCCCTCGTCGGTGCGCGAGGCGGAGGCGTCGAAGGTGATCGCCTCGGTCACCGGCACGGCCTCCGGCGCGGCGATCGTCGCCACCGGTCCCTCGACGATCCGCACCGCGATCTCGTCGCTGGAGGTGGCGCTGCAGATGCCGGCCTGCTCGCCAGCGATGGTGAGGAAGACGCGGTACTCGCCGGGCCGCGCATAGATGTGGGACGGGGTGGCGCCGCCGCCCTCGTTGCCGTCGCCGAAATCCCAGACGTAGCTGTTGACCACGCCGTCGGTATCGGTCGAGCCGGTGCCGTCGAAGCTCACCGGGTTGCCGGCGCAGGCGAGGATGTCGTCGCCGGCATGGGCCACCGGGCCCTGGTCGACGCGGACCGCGATGCGGTCGGTGCTGGCGCTGTTGCCGAGGCCGGCATCGTCATGGACGGTCAGCGTGACCGGATAGACGCCGCCGCGGCTGTAGCTCTTGGTCGGGTTGACGATCTCCGAGCCGGTGCCGTCGCCGAAATCCCAGGCGTAGCGCAGCACGCCGCCCTCGGCGTCGTACGACTTGCTGGCGTCGAGGACGACGACGTCGCCGGTGCAGACCTGGCGGTTGTCGCCGGCGACGGCGACCGGCGCGTGGTTGATGGCGACGTCGAGCGCGGTCCGTGCCGTCGCGTTGCCGAGCCCGGTGCCGTCGTCGACGGTCAGGACCACCGGATAGGTGCCGCCGGCAGCGTAGGTGTGGGTGACCATCGCGCCGGCCCCGGTGGTGCCGTCGCCGAAGCTCCAGGCGTAGGTCAGCGGGTCGCCGTCGGCGTCGAGCGAGCGCGTGCCATCGAAGGTGACGGTGGTGGCGTCGGTGACGATCCGCGGCCCCGCATCGGCCACCGGCCGGTGATTGATGGCGATCCGGGCGGTGTCGACGGCGACGCCGTTGGTGGCGCCGCTGTCGTCGGTGACGGTGAGCTGCGCCGTGTAGACGCCCGGCGCGTCGAAGGTCCGCGTCACCTCGGCGCCGTCCATGGGTTCGTCGCGGTCGCTGAAGTCCCAGCGATAGGCGGCGATCGTGCCGTCGCGGTCGAACGAGGCGGCCGCCGACAGGCGGACCTCGTCGCCCGGGGCGGCGGCGATGTCGGCGCCGGCCTCGGCGACCGGCGGCGCGTTGACGAACGCCGTCGCCTCGGCATGGTCGAAGGCTTCGGCGTGGCCGGTGTCGTCGCGGACCGTGAGCCGGACCGGATAGGTCCCCGGCGCGGCATAGGCGTGGCGGACCACCGCGCCCGTCCCCCTCGTGCCGTCGCCGAAGTCCCACTCCCAGCTCGCGATCTCGCCGTCCGGATCGAGCGAGCGCGTGCCCTGGAAGGTGAGCGTCTCGCCCGGCGCGCCGACCAGGTCGGGACCGGCGTCGGCGATCGGCCGCGCATTGATCACGACCTCGAGCCCGTCCTCGGCGCTGTTTCGGATCGTGCCCGAGGCGTCGGTCACGGTGAGCGTCACCGCGTAGGTTCCGGGCTCGGCATAGACGTGGCTCGGCGTCGCGCCCTCGCCCGTTCCGCCGTCGCCGAAATCCCATTCGTAGCGCGCGACGCTGTCGTCGGGGTCGCGCGAGGCGCCGCCGTCGAAATCGACGACGCTCGCCGTCACCACCTGGTCGGGCCCGGCGACCGCCACCGGGGGATCGTTGACCCGCACCGAGAGCGTGTCGCGCTGCGTCGCGGTCCGCGT
>JBIQKL010000073.1:6854-19167 GCA_044506555.1 Hyphomicrobiales bacterium
GGCGCGGCGTAGGCGTGTCGGGCTTCCGCGTCCGCAGAGGTGGCGCCGTCGCCGAAATCCCATGCATGGATCTCGACCGTGCCGTCGCTGTCGCTCGAGGCGGCGGCATCGAAGACGCTCTCCTCGCCGACCGCGAGCCGGCGGTCCTCGCCGGCGGCGGCGACCGGCGCGGCGTTGACCCGCACGGTGAAGGTCTCCGCGGCGGTGTTGCAGGGGTGGCCGGAATCGTCGACCACGGTATGGGTCACCGTGTAGTTTCCCGGCGCGGCGAAAGCGTGCCGGACCGTCTCGCCCTCCCGCACCGTGCCGTCGCCGAAGTCCCAGCGGTGCGACGCGATCCGCCACTGGCCGGCGGTCGACAGCGCGCCGTCATACGCCGTCTCCTCGCCGGCGCCGACCAGCAGCCGCTCGTCGGAGCGCGCGACCGGCGGCTCCTTCACGAAGATGGCGACCGTCGCCGCCGAGCCGCTGCCGAGCTGCGGTCCGGGATCGCGGACTTCGAGGGTCGCGAAGTACCGCCCGTCCTCGGCGTAGGTGTGGGTGGCGTCGCGGCCTGGCGCGCTGGTCCCGTCGCCGAAACGCCAGACGAAGTCGAGCGGATCGCCTTCGACGTCGCTGGTGCGCTCGCCGGAGAACGCGACGGTGCGTCCGCAAGCCGGCGGCGCCGCGACGTCGACCACCGCGATCGGCCGCTGGTTGAGCGTGAACAGCCGCGGCGGCAGCTCGAACGGCAAGAGCCGCCCGTTCTCGTCGGCGACGTAGAACGTCGCGTCGTTGGGATATTCCTCGCCGCCGCTGAGCGTCACCGCGACGATCTCGCCGCGGTCGCGCTCCGGCAGCGTGATCGTCGTCGTCTCCATCACGCCCTGGCCGGAGGCGATCAGCGGATACCAGGCGAGCGGCGTGGTGACGTAGGCCTCGCCGAAGGCGGCGTCGAAATTGCCCACCGTCACGGTGCTCTGGTCGGCCGGCATCCGGAAGCGGAGCTCGGTCAGCACACCGCGCCGCGGCATGCGGATGGTCGAGTTGTAGGCGAACATCTCGGCGCCGGCGGGCGCGACGTTCTCCGTCTCGCTGGTCGAGAGTGCGACGTCGTAGACGTTGCCGTTCGGACCCGACAGCGCGTCGATCACCAGCCGGAAGACGATCCGGTCGTCGACCCGCTGGCCGTCCGCCGGATCGAGGGACGCCAGCGTCACCCACTTGCCGTCGGTCTGCCACTCGCGGCCGAAGGTCTGCTCGGCGAGCTTCGTCCCTGCGGTGAGCTCGGCCTCGGTCAGCACCGCCGGATCGGTGGGTTCAGGGATGAAGGCGCCCTCGCCGCCGAAGACGGTGAACTGCGTGCGCGTCGTCGCCGAGAGCCGGTCCAGCTGGTCGTAGCGGCCGGCGGTCTCGGGGTCGAAGATGCGGACGTGGAGCGGACCCGTGGTCGTCGCCGGGACGCTCAGGTAGATCGCCTGGTGATGGTCGTTGTCGCCCTGCCGGATCGAGGCCGCGGTACCGTAGTTGACGAACAGCGGCTCGCGGGCGGGCGCTTCCGTCTCCTGGCCGTATGCCGTGGAGAGAAGCGCGGCGGCCATCGCCCCGGTGAGTAGCAGTGCGGCAGTTCCCCGTCCCCGCATGTCGATGTCCCCGCCCCTCGTCTAATCGTTGAATTCGAACACCTGGCGATTGCCGGCATCGTCCTCGAGCTCGAGGCGCGCGAGCCGCGCTTCGGCGAGGTCGGCCTCGGGCATGATGACCGTGCCGCGATAGAGCTTGCCGGCCTTGCTGTAGCGGAGATAGCCGCGATACCGGTTGTCGCCCGACACCACCTCGAACGGCGCCGCCTTGGCGAGCCCGGAGGCGTCGCTCGCCTCCACCTCGATGGCGAGCGACGGCTGGCCGCCGGTCGACGGCCGGCTCTCGACGCTGACCAGGGAGGGCGGCTCCCGGTCGAGCTTCACCGCCACCTTCTCCACCCGGACGTTGCCGGCAGGATCGGTGGCGATCAGCTCGATGAGGTTCTCGCCCGGCGCGAGTGTCACCGCCTCGTCGAAGCGGCCTCCGTCATTGGCGATGGCGGTGCCGTTGAGCACCAGCCGGGCAGCCGGGTCGCTGGCCCCGGCGATCCTCACCGTCTCGGCCGACGTCAGCCAAGGCGGCGGCGGGTCGAGCAGGATCTCCGGCGGGTCGCGGTCGATCGTCACCGCGAAGTCGCTCCGCGTGATAAATCCCGACGGCGCCACGACCGCGATCGTGAATGCCGCCTCGTCCGCCGACAGCGGCACGTTCAGCCGGAACAGACCGTCGCCGTCGCTGACCGTGGCGGCCAAGAGCAGGTCTCCCGCCGCGCGCACCTCGACCGCCGCATCCGGCGTGGTGGTGCCGGCCAGCGACAGGACATTTCCATTGGCGAGGAAATGGGTCGGCGAGAGCCGCGGGATCGACGGATCGTAGGCCACCGCCGACTCGGCGTCCGGCATGAACACGTAGCGCACGGATTGCGTCGTGGCGTTGCCGGCCGGATCGGTCGCGGTGATCGTCACGATGTTCTCGCCGGGAACGGCATCGACGGTGGTCCGGAACGCGCCGGAGGTCCCCGTCTCCACTAGCCCGCCGTCGACCGCCACGTCGGCGCCGGGCTCGCTCTCGCCCCGCACCTCGACCCGCGCCTCACGGAAGATCGCATCGGGCGCCGGCCGGTCGATGCGGAGGAACGGCGCCACCTCGTCGGGCACCACGGTGAACCGCCGAATCTCGCTCCGCGCGCCCGGCAGGCCGAAGCCGTCGAGCGCCGAGACCCGCCAGAAATAGTCGCCCGCCGCCAGCGCGCTCGCCGGCTGCGCCGTGTCGGTGGTGCCGAAGTCGTTGGCGACGATCCGCTCGAAGTTCTGGTCGTCGGCGATCTCGAGCCAATAGCCGGCGGAGCCGTCCACCGCCTCCCAGCGCAGCTCCGGCGTCGCGACGTAGACGACGCCGTCGTTCGCCGGCTCGAGGAGGACCGGCCCCGGGAGCACCGCGAGCGGGTCGCGCGGCTGCTCGCCGCGGTCGACGATCGTCCCCTCGTTCCGGCCGAGGGTCACCGCGCCGCCGTTCGCCGCGACCCGGACCAGCGCGTCGTCGTAATTGGCGAACTTGGCGCTGCCGTCGTTGTGGCTCACCCAGAAGTCGCCGGAATCGATCACCGCGTCCACCTCGGGGATCTCGACGTCGAAGCGGCTCCGCTCGTCGCTGCCCCCGGCGAGCAGGGCATAGAAGTCGCCCTCGATCAGGCTGACCTTGGCCTCCTCCCGCCGGCTCAGCGGGTCGAAGCGCATCTGGCGGATGACGGCGTTCGAGTTGGCGTTCAGCCGGAGCCGGCTCGCATCGCGGAAGGTGATCTGCGCCGTCGAGCCCGACAGCGTGCGAACCTTCTCCTCCTCGATCAGGATGGCGCGGAGCTCGAGATCGCGCCAGGCGAGGTCCTCCGGGCGCTGGCCCTCGACCGTACCGTTGCGGTCCGTGACCAGCGCCTCGGCGGCGAGGTCGCGGCTCCGCTCCGATACCTCGACGGCGATCGTCGCCGCGGCGAAGGATTCATCCGCCAGCTGCCTTGTGGCGGGCCAGTCGCGCTCCTGGCGGCGCTGCAGCGCCTGCTCATGCAGGTCGACGGCCCGGCCGATCTCGTCGGGCGCGAAGATCTGGGCACCCGCTTCGTTGGCGCGCTGGATCTCGCCGAGCGCGGCGACCAGCGCCTGGTTCGCGGCGGTGATCTCGGTGACGGGGATCCTCAGCTCCAGGCCGGGCGCCAGATCGGCCACGGACTCGATTCCCGAAGCCCGCAGGATTTCCGGCCAGAGATCGGGATCGCTCAGGTAGGTCTCGGCAACGTCGCGGATCGTGTCGGCGGGTCCGAGCGTGACGGTGATGAAGCCGTCCTCGGCCGCATGGGCTCCGCCATGCGCCGCGCCGGCGATGGCTCCCAATGCGAGGATGATGGCCCGTCCCAGCGCCGTCGGCCACAATGCACTGCGACGGCCGGCTGCCCTTCCCTGCGCCCGGCACATGGCTCGCGTTCCCGTTCGCCCCGGCCCTTCGGGACGCTAGGCAAGCATGTCAGGCGCTTGAAGGCAATTGTGTGATATTTCCCACGCTGAAAGGGCGGAATTCAGCCGTTCGTCCGTGAAAATGGCCCCGGAGACGGCGAGGGAGCTGTCATCTCCGGGACCGAAGGCGATCGTTCTCCGCCCTTGCCGGGCAGTTATCGATCGCGATCCTGGCCGCTGCGCTGTTCGTCCTGCTGGCGGCGATTCTGATCCTGGCCCTGCTGGCGCTGGCCCTTGTCCCCGAACTGGTTTTGGCCCTGCTGCTGGCCACCCTGGCCCTGCTTCCGCTCGCTGGGATTCTGGCCCATCTGCTTGTCCTGGCCCTGGTTGCGGTTCTCGTTCATGGCGCTGTCCTCGTTCCGATCTTGTCCTGTGCCGGGCTGCGCGCCCGCCGTGGATATCGAACGACAGCCGTCGACGTGTGTTCCCCTGGCCGCGGAGCATTTTCGCTCGGCCGCGTTCAGTCGCTGTCGGTCTTGTGCTCCGGCAAGCCCTTCCGCTTGGTCTCGGCGAACTCTTCGAGCTCCTGCTCGCTCATGCTGTCGTACATGTCGCGCGAGGCGCCGCGGAGTTCGCCGACCGGCGTGTCTCCGCGCTTGGCGGACAGCGCCGCCCCGGCCGCGCGTTGCTGGGCTTTCGACTTGGCAGGCATCGGATCTCTCCCTTCGCTCGGTTTCCGTCCAGGAACGGCGCCGCCGAGCCACGGTTCCGGAACCGCCCGGCGCGCGCACGCGTTAGCTCACCGAAGGCCGACCGGCCTCAGCCCTATCCCCACGGTAAACGGAGAGAGTGATGAACTGGGATCGGATCCAAGGAAACTGGAAGCAGTTCAAGGGCAGCGCCAAGGAGCAGTGGGGCAAGCTCACCGACGACGACCTCGACGTCGTCGACGGCAAGCGCCAGCAGCTCGAAGGGCGCCTCCAGGAGCGCTACGGCTACGCCAAGGACCAGGCGGAGCGGGAAATCGATAGCTGGCTGTCCCGCCAGTAATCTGTCCTCGTCACAGACCGACCGGCCGGCGACCGACGCCGGCCGGTTTTTCGTTCCGGCGGGCGCTGAAGCGGCTCAGAAGAACTGTGCGGCGGGGATGTTGATCACGTAGGAACGGCTTCCGTCCTCGTTCTCCTCGAGTTCCGCCGAGCCGCCGAGCGCCGTCGGGACGATCGTCCGGAGCAGGGCCTCCCCGAACTGCGAGGTGGAATCGAGCACCGTCCTCGGTCCGGCGCTTTCCTGCCAGGTCAGATAGAGGATCTGCTGGCCGTCCGTGTCGGTGTCCACCCGGCTGCCGACCTCGACCCGCCCGTCCGGGTCGGCCAGCGCGCCGGAGATCAGGGAATGGGCGATCAGTTCGTGGAGCGCCAGCCCGACATACTGGACCGCGTTGGGCTTGAGAAAGGCGTTGTGGCCTTCGACGTTGGAACGGTCGCGGGCTTCGTCCCCGAAGGCAGCGAACTGGCCCTTGACGAGGCTGAACACCGTCGCCCCGCGCCACGCCTCCTCGGTCAGGATGTCGTGGGCGAGCGACAGGGCGCGGATCCGGCCCAGGAAACGCGCCCGGAAATCTTCGAGGTCGCGGCTGTCGTCGGCCGACTGGCGCGCCAGGCTCAGCACCACGGCGAGCAGGTTCTTGGATCGGTGGGCCAACTCGAGCAGCGCCAGCCGGAGATGTTCCTCGGCCAGTTTCTGGCGCGTGATGTCGACCGAGGCGGCGAGCACGCCGCGTCCGGCACCCTTCCGTCCCACCGGCTCGATGCGGATCCGATACCACCGGTCGTGCCCGTCGGTCGCGTAATTGAAGTCGATCGACTCGCCCTTGCCGGTGTCCGCCACCCGGCGCTTGGTCGTCGTCAGCCCGCGTCCGGCGCCGTTGAACAACGCGTCGTCGGTCATGCCGACCAGGCTCTCGCCCTCCGGCAGGGACGCAAAGGGATTGATCGCCGCACCGTAGACCAGTGCGGCGTCTTGGTACGTCACGGCGATCTCGGATTCGCGGAACACCGTGTCGAACTCGGACTCGGTGGCCAGCCCCCAGATCTTCGGCTCACTCTTGTCGGCCATGCTGCTTCAATGACGGGCGCATCGCCGCTTGCGCCCGGACCTACAGAAAACCATACGCGTGCGGCGTTGTTGAGCGACAACGCCTGACGTCCCGCCTGGGTCCCTCGATTTGGCGAAAACGCCTATTCTTGCGCCAATATGCGCTACCTTACGCGCGCGCTGCAACCGGACGTTTCGACCGGCTGTCGAAGAACAGCGCCTGGCTGATCATCGCCTTCACCATTTCGGGCGCGAAAGGCTTGGTGATGAGGAAGGTCGGCTCGGGCCGGCTTCCGGTGAGCAGGCGTTCCGGGAATGCGGTGATGAAGATCACCGGCGCCTCGAACTCGGCAAGCAGGTCGTTGACCGCGTCGATGCCGGAGCTCCCGTCGGCGAGCTGGATGTCGGCGAGGATGATGCCGGGACGCTCGCGCGTGGCGAGCTTGACGGCCTCGCCTCGGGTCCGGGCGACGCCGATGGGACGGTGACCCAGGCGCGTGACGATGTCCTCGATGTCCATCGCGATCAGCGGCTCGTCCTCGATGATCAGCACGTCGGTCGCCATCATCGCCCCGATCTCGCGGCCGGCCTCGTCGAGGAGCGCGGCGACGCCGTCTTCGTCGGTCCTGAGGATCTCCGCCGCTTCGCGCACCGAGAATCCCTCGACCGCGGTGAGGAGGAATGCTTGGCGCGGCCGCGGCTCGATGCTGGCGAGCTTGGCTTGCGCCGCCTTTTCCCACTGGTCGGCGGGCGCCGGACCGGCGAGGTTGAGGCTGATCGATTCCCACAGCCCGCAGAGGAGACCATAGAGGGCGATGCGCGGATCCGCCGGTCCCGTCACCGTGGACGGATCCACCACGACGGTCTCCAGCAGTGCCTCGACATAGGTGTCGCCGCTTTTCTGACTTCCCGAAAGGGCGCGCGAGAAACGGCGCAGATATGGTAGGTGCGGCCCGACAAGTTCGGCAACCGACATGAGTTACGATCTCCCTCGAACGATCCCCAAAATAGCCCCGCCCGCGCGGCGAGCAACCGGTTAACGCAATCGCGAGCTGGAAGTTCCAGAATGACTGAATGCGATGGAACTATTTTTGGTTCCAGCCATTTCTTAACCCGCAAGCGGATGGTTGGCACGCCGACCATCGGCTTATCGAGCGTGAGCAGAGCATGTCTAAGAACGACAAGGACCAGCTTGACGAGATGGATGGAGTGTCGAACGCGCCCGTCGCGGGTGCCGGTCGGGCGCGTAAACTGGACAAGGCGGCCCAGACCGCGATCGGCAGCCGGCTGCGCGCCTACTACGACGAGGTCGCGCGGGAGTCGATACCGGACCGCTTCGTCGAGCTCCTGAAGCAACTCGAGAACAAGGAGACGGGCGGCAAGGCGTGAGCCTGTCCGCTCGTCGCCAGGGGTCCTGCATCACATGACGGTCTCGGACGAATTCCGCGACGGCTTGATCGAGGCGATCCCGAGCCTCCGCGCCTTCGCCTTCTCGCTGATCGGCCGCCCGGACCGGGCGGACGACCTCGTTCAGGAGACGCTGACCAAGGCGTGGGCGCATCACGCCAGTTTCACGCCCGGCACCAAGCTCAAGGCCTGGCTCTACACGATCCTGCGCAACGAGTTCTATTCCCAGATGCGGAAGAAGGGCCGTGAAGTGGAGGACGTCGACGGTGCCTATTCGCGGAACCTCGCCGTCCATCCCGAGCAGCCGGGCCACCTCGACATGGAGGACATGAACCGTGCCCTCAACCTGCTCGCGGCCGACCAGCGTGAGGCGCTGATCCTGGTCGCCGCCTCCGGCTTCTCCTACGAAGAGGCGGCGGAGATCTGCGGGGTGGCGGTGGGCACCATCAAGAGCCGCGTCAACCGGGCCCGGAACAAGCTCGCCGAGGCGCTAGGCGTCGAAGGCGAGACCGACTACGGACCGGACGCCACCGCCGAGGCGGCGATTGCCCATGCCCCCCTCCACAAATAATATGGGCTCCGGAACCATTCCGCCGCGGGGCTCGTTAGGTCGCGCCCGGACCGGCCCGTAACGGCACAGCGCGAGGGATTCCGAAGGAGACGCGACATGGCTACCCCGACCGAGAAGGAAATGAACGAGGCGCTCGACAAGATCCGGTCCGACATCACCTCGCTCACCGACAGCGTCAAGACCCTGATGGCCGACAGCGCCGGAATCCAGTCGGCGCTGAAGAGCAAGGTCAATTCGACCGCGCGGCAGGCGGCGACCGTCGGCGAGCGCGTCCTCAACGAGGCCGGCGAGTTCGGAGCCGAGGCGCTCGAGGCCGCGCAGAAGCAGGCGACGCACGCCGTGAGCAGCGTCGAGGGACAGATCCGCCAGAACCCGTTCGCCGCGGTGCTCATCGCGGCCGGCATCGGCTTCGCCTTCGCCCTGCTCAACCGCAAGTGACACTGGATGCTCGCCGCTCTCGCCAGAGCCGGCCTGCTCGGTCTCGACCTTGCCAAGGGCAGGGCGAAGGCCAGTGTGCGCCAGTTCGCGCGGCAGGCGGCGATGGGGGCGGCGGCCCTCCTCTTCGTCGTTCTGGCCTTCGGCTTCGGCCTCGCCGCGTTCGCGGTGTGGCTCGCCCGCGAGATCGGCACCGTGCCGGCCCTGGGTTTCATCGGGCTGGGCTTCCTCGTGATCGCCGGAATCGTCGTCGCGGTCGCTGCGGCCGAGCAGAAGCGGGCTAAGAAGCCGCAACCGATCATCACGGCGGTGAAGCAGGAATTCGTGGCAGCGGAGGCCGGTGAGCCGCCCACCGGATCGACCGTCGGCGCGATGGGGCTGGTCGGCCTGATCGCGTTCCTCTTCGCCCGGCAGCTCTTCCGCCGCTGACGTTCGCCCGCGCTGCCGCCACAGGGAGCGTTCCACCATGGCGATTGAACCTGTCGTGGTCATCGAGCACGAGACCGACGAGCCGCGGCCGGTGATGCCGCGCGTGGTCGGGGTAGCGGTCGTCGGCATCTTCCTGATCCTGCTCGCCGCCGTCCTCTACTACGCCCGCGGCTTCTTCCTGCCGCTCATCCTCGCGCTCCTGATCACGCTCGCCTTCATGCCGCTGGTCCGCGCGCTCGCCCGCCGCGGCGTGCCGGCCGTGGTGACCGCGATCCTGGTCGTCATCGGCATCGGCGCGGCGCTGGTCGGGCTGGCCGCGATGCTGGCCGAGCCGACGACCCGGATGCTGGCCGAAACGCCGCAGATCGTTCAGGAGCTTCGCGACCGCTTCGCCGGCGCGGGGACCGGCCCGCTGTCGCGGCTCATCGATGCCAGCGAGCAGATCCAGTCGATCGCCGAAGGCATGGACGAGCCCGATGCGCCCCAGAAGGTGGTCCTCGCCCAGCCGGGCATCATCTCATGGGCCGCCGACACCCTGTCGGGAATCGGCGGAACGCTCGGCGCGACCCTCCTCTTCGTCGTCTTCCTCCTCTCCTCGGGCGACCTGTTCCTCCAGAAGCTGGTCCGCATCCTGCCGACCCTCAGCGACAAGAAGCGCTCGCTCCGGGTGGTGCACGACGTCGAATCCGAGGTCTCGCGCTACCTGTTCACGATCACGCTGATCAACATCGGCTTCGGGGTCGCGGTCGGCATTTCCATGGCGCTGCTCGGCATGCCCAACCCGGTGCTGTGGGGCGTGGGCGCGGCGCTGCTCAACTACGTGCCATATCTCGGCGCGCTGGTCGGCATCGCGCTCGCCGCCATCATCGGGCTGATCACCTTCCCGACGCTGCCCATGGCCGCCCTGCCGCCGCTCGCCTATTTCGTCTGCAACGCGATCGAGGGTTCGGTGGTGACCCCGCTCACGCTGGGTCGGCGGCTGGAGCTGAACCCGGTCGCGATCCTGGTCGCGCTCGCCCTCGGGGGCTGGATGTGGGGCATCGTCGGCGCCCTGATCGGGGTCCCGCTCCTGGTCGTCATCAAGGTCTTCTGCGACCATTTCGAGAGTCTTGCCAAGTTCGGGGAGTTCCTCTCCGGCGAGGCGGCGGCGGAACACGCGAACGGCGCGGCGGATAACGAGGCGCGGCCGGATGCCCGGGCCTGAGCGCGGCGGATCAGGTTCCGATGGCGGTGCGCCCGGCCAGGGCGATCAGGACCTCGGTGCTGAACGGCTTCTCGAGCACCTTGACGTCCCGCAACGCCTCGGGGATCCCGTGATCGTAGCCGGTGAGGAACAGGAGCGGGATACCGGCACCGATCAGCTCGTGCGCGAGATCGAAGGATTGCCCGTCGGGAAGCACCACATCGAGCAGTACCAGCCGCGGCGCCGGCGGCTCGGCCAGCACCGCCCGCGCCTCGGCGAGGCTTCGGGCGAGGCGTACCGGCGATCCGAGCGCAAGCAGCGCATCCTCGATGTCGAGGGCGATCAGAGGCTCGTCCTCGACGACGAGGATAGGGGCAGTGTGGAGGCGTATGTCCATGACTTGGAGCGACGTGGCGCCGGCTGTGGCAGGATATCGAGTATGGAACCTGCTCGTCGAACTTGCATTTAACTAAGACATGGTGCAGGCCCGATCATCTGGCGCGCGTCGAGCCCCGGCGCGGACGGACAAGCCGACCAAAGGCACCGTTCTCAAATATCCCTGCGAACGCTGCCCGATCCGCAACTTCAAGGTCTTCAGGCCATTCACCGCCGAAGAGCTGGAGTTCGTCAAGTCCTTCAAAAGCGGGGAACTGTTCGTCGATCCCCGTGCCACCATCCTGCAGGAGGGCACCAGCAGCACCCACCTGTTCACCGTGCTCCAGGGCTGGGCGTTCCGCTACAAGACCCTGCCGGACGGGCGGCGGCAGCTCCTCAACTTCGCCCTGCCCGGCGACTTCCTCGGCCTCCAGGCGACGCTCTTCAACGAGATGTCGCACTCGGTCGAGGCCCTGAGCCAGATGGTCCTCTGCGTTTTTCCCCGTGACCGCCTGTGGGAGCTGTTCGAGCGCTATCCGAGCCTCGCCTTCGACGTCACCTGGCTCGGATCGCGCGAGGAGCAGATCCTCGACCAGAACCTGCTGTCGCTCGGCCGCCGCACGGCGCTCGAGCGGACCGCCTATCTCCTCCTCCATCTCCACACCCGGGCGAGCGCCGTCGGGCTCGCCCCGCCGGACCGGTTCTTCCCGCCGATCACCCAGCAGCACCTCGCCGACGCGCTCGGCCTCTCCATCGTCCATACCAACAAGACGCTCAAGCGGCTCTCCGACCGCAGGATCATCCGCTGGAAGAACCGCATGCTCGAGATCCTCGACGTCGCCGCGCTGCGCGAGATCGCGGTGTGGGAGGACGAGGAGGGGGACCGCATCCGGCCGCTGATCTGATAGGCTGCCCTTTCCGCCGAAACCTGCCGACCCGCCCGCCGGAACATCCCATGCCGCTGATCCTCACCCTTTCCCTCAATCCCACCATCGACGTCTCGAGTGAGGCGGAGGTGGTGCGCCATACCCACAAGACCCGCACCGAGAACGAGGTGTTCGAGCCCGGCGGCGGCGGCATCAACGTGTCGCGCGTGGTCTGCGAGCTCGGCGCCGAGACCCTCGCCGTCTGCCTCGCAGGCGGTGCCAGCGGCGTGCTCCTCGACGAGCTGCTCGCCCAGATCGGCCTGCCCCGCCGAATCATCCCGGTCGATGGCAATACCCGCATCGCGCTCATGGTCTATGAGCGCTCCACCGGCCAGGAATACCGCTTCATCCCGAGCGGCCCCCGCATCAACCCGGACGAGGTGGAAGCCTGCCTCGCCGCCCTCGAGGACGCGTCCTTCGACTGCCTCGTGGCGAGCGGCAGCGTGCCGGCCGGCTGTGCGCCGGACATCCTTGCCCGGGTCGGCGCCATCGCCGCGCGCCATGGCGTGCCCTTCGTCCTCGACAGCTCCGGCACCGGCCTCTCGGAGACCCTCGGACGGACCCCGGTCCACCTCGTCAAGCCGAGCCTCAACGAGTTCGAGGCGCTGGTCGGCCGCACGCTGGCGAAGCCCGACGAGGTCGCCCGGGCCGCCAGCGCCTTCGTCGCCGAGGGCAAGGCCGACATCGTCGCCGTCACCCTCGGCATGGACGGCGCCGTGGTCGCGAGCCGCGACGGGGCGATCCTCGTCCGCGCGCCGAAGGTCGAGACCCGCTCCGCCGTCGGCGCCGGCGATTCCTTCGTCGCGGCGATGACCGTGGCGCTGCTCGAAGGTCGCGGCGTCGACGACGCGGCGCTCCTCGGCACCGCCGCGGGCGCCGCCGC
>JBIQKL010000204.1:0-2787 GCA_044506555.1 Hyphomicrobiales bacterium
TTCAACTTCGCCATGCAGGCGATCGACCAGATCGTCAATTCGGCGGCGAAGACGCTCTACATGAGCGGCGGCCAGATGGGCTGCCCGATCGTGTTCCGCGGACCGAACGGCGCCGCCGCCCGTGTCGCGGCCCAGCACAGCCAGGACTATTCCGCCTGGTACAGCCAGGTTCCGGGGCTCAAGGTGGTGCAGCCCTATACGGCGGCCGACGCCAAGGGGCTGCTCAAGGCGGCGATCCGCGACCCCAACCCGGTGATGTTCCTCGAGAACGAGATCCTCTACGGCCAGTCCTTCGACGTGCCGAAGCTCGACGACTTCGTGCTCCCGATCGGCAAGGCCCGCATCGCCCGCCACGGCAAGGACGTCACCGTCGTCTCGTTCGGCATCGGCATGAGCTATGCGCTCAAGGCCGCGGCCGAGCTCGAGGGGATGGGGATCGATGCCGAGGTCATCGATCTCCGCACGCTCCGGCCGCTCGATCTCGACACCGTGCTCGAGTCGGTGAAGAAGACCAACCGCTGCATCACCGTCGAGGAGGGCTGGCCGGTCAACTCGCTCGGCTCGTATGTTGCATCCGAAATCATGTTCCGTGCGTTCGACTATCTCGATGCGCCGGTCGCCAAGGTCAGCGGCAAGGATGTGCCGATGCCCTACGCGGCGAACCTCGAGAAGCTCGCGCTGCCGTCGGTGGCCGATGTGATCGAGGCGGCGAAGGCAGTGACCTACAGATAGGAGGTTGCCATGGCGGACGAATCGATTCTCGACAAGGCGGCGGCGCTGATCCCGGGCGTCGGAAGCAGCAGGAAGAAGAGCGGCGCCGCGCAGCGGCACAAGCAGCTCCAGGCGATCCAGAGGAAACTCGCGACGCTCGCCAGGGACGTCGAAAAGCTCGCGTCACACATCGCCGAGGATGCCAAGAAGGTTGCGACGGGCAGGAAGGCGCCGGCGAGGAAGCCGACGGCGAAGCGCTCGACGGCGGCAAAGCCGGCGGCTTCGGCGAGCAAGCCGTCCGCTGCATCCAGGAAGCCCGCGGCATCGGCGCGGAAGCCCGCTGCCGCATCCAGGAAGAAGCCCGCGGCGAAGAGGCCGGCCAAGACGGGCTGACGGGCCGGCGGCCTCAATCAACAGACGCGGTATCCGGGGAGACCAGAATCCATGCCCATCGACATCCTGATGCCGGCGCTGTCGCCGACCATGGAGACCGGCAACCTCGCCAAGTGGCTCAAGAAGGAAGGCGACCCGGTCAAGCCCGGGGACGTCATCGCCGAGATCGAGACCGACAAGGCGACGATGGAGGTCGAGGCCATCGACGAGGGCACGATCGGCAGGATCCTGGTTCCCGAAGGCACGCAGGACGTGAAGGTCAACGCGCCCATCGCCGTTCTCCTCGAGGAGGGCGAGGACGCGAGCGCCATCGGCGAGGCCAAGGCGGCCCCGGCCACGGCGAAGGAAGCGCCTGCACCGGCCAAGGCCGAAGCCCCGGCCAAGGCAGAGGCGCCCGTCGCCAAGGCGGGGGCACCCAAACCGGCGCCCGCTCCGGCGCCGGAGAAGTCGGCCCCGGCGAAGGCCAACGGCGGCGGCGGTCGGGTATTCGCGTCGCCGCTGGCGCGGCGGCTGGCGAAGGAAGGCGGCATCGATCTTGCGGCGCTGGCCGGCTCAGGGCCGCGCGGCCGGGTGATCAAGGCCGACATCGAGGCCGCGGGCTCCGGCAAGGCGCCGGCTGCCGGGGCCGCACCGCCTTCGGCGCCCGCCGGGGCCGCGGCGACGCCGGGCATGTCCGACGAGCAGGTGATGAAGCTGTTCGAGGAGGGCAGCTACGAGGTCATCCCGCACGACAACATACGGAAGATCATCGCCCGGCGCCTGGTCGAGGCGAAGAACACGATCCCGCATTTCTACCTGACGATGGACTGCGAGATCGACGCGCTGCTCGCGCTTCGCGCCGAGATCAACGCCGCGGCGCCGGTCGACAAGGAAAAGGTCCCTGCCTGGAAGGTGTCGGTCAACGACATGGTGATCAAGGCGCTGGCCATGGCGCTGCAGCGCGTGCCCGATGCCAACGTCACCTGGACCGAGAGCGGCATGCTCCGCCACAAGCATTCGGACATCGGCGTCGCCGTCGCCATCCCCGGCGGCCTGATCACGCCGGTGGTGCGCCACGCCGAGGAAAAGCGGCTCTCCGACATCGCCAACGAGATGAAGGACCTCGCGGGCCGCGCGCGCAGCCGGAAGCTCGCGCCGCATGAGTACCAGGGCGGCTCCTCGGCCGTCTCCAATCTTGGCATGTACGGGGTGAAGGACTTCGCCGCGGTCATCAACCCGCCGCATGCGACGATCCTTGCCGTCGGCGCGGGCGAGCCGCGCCCCGTGGTGCGGGACGGCAAGATCGAGGTCGCCACGATCATGACCGTCACGCTCTCGACCGATCACCGGGCGGTCGACGGGGCGCTCGGGGCCGAGTTCCTCCTGGCCTTCAAGACGCTGATCGAGAAGCCCGCAGGCATGCTCGCCTGAGGACTGGCCGCTCCGGGGGAACCGCAGCGGGGCGCTTGCCGTTTCCCCGCTGTCGACGATGCTCCGGAGCAGATCATGATTGTCCACCAGGACCAGCAGCGGCCCGGACCCGATCCGGATCCCGGGCCGTCGCAGCCGTTCCCGCCCCCACCGATACCGGGCGAGCCCATTCCGCCCGCGCCCGGCGATCCGCCGCCTTCGTGAGCGGGACGATTTCGTGCGGCTTGAGGAAGCGGGGACGTTTTCGCAACCGGTCCTCGAGGTTGGACGACC
>JBIQKL010000205.1:0-2760 GCA_044506555.1 Hyphomicrobiales bacterium
AGCCCGAGGATGACGGGCGGCGGGGCTGAGGAGAGTCGCGCCGACCATGAGTCGGTCCCCACGATCCCTTCCGACAGCACTCGCTCGGCATCGCTGCCAACGCGCTGCCGGCCTCGGCACCCCTTCCGATTTTTTCTTGAATCACGGTTCGGTGATCACCAATTCCCGTTCGGACACACCGAGAAGGGAGAAGGAGACAGTGACCCACGCCTATGCCTTGCGTCCTGCATGGACGCCCTTGACCATCGCCCTGATGGTGATCGGCTTCATCGTGTTCTGGCCGCTCGGCCTCCTGATGCTTGCCTACATCATCTGGGGCCACCGCGTACCGGAGCTTCGCCGTCACTTCGACGGCATGCGGCGGGACGTCCGCAGCGAGTTCCACAATCGCGCATGGGGCTGCGGCGGGTCGCGATCGTCGGGCTTCTCGGCGAGCGGCAACGTCGCCTTCGACGAGTACCGGACGCGCGAGCTGAAGCGGCTCGAGGAAGAGCGCCGCCGGCTCGACGAGGAGCGTCGCGAGTTCGAGACGTTCATGCAGAACCTGCGTCGCGCCCGTGACCAGGAGGAGTTCGACCGCTTCATGCGCGACCGTCGCGCCATGAAGCCGGGCGACGAGGACAAGACGATCGATCTCTGATCGTCACACCCGATCCCCAAAAGCGGCGGCGGAGCCCTCGGCTCCGCCGTTTCGATTCGTCCAGCTTGCCGCACGGGCGAGGATTCTCGCTTCCGCCCAAATCGACGACAATCATCCGCATTGATTCGCATTCGGGTGCCGTGAGGGGAATGGCTCTTTTCGATCGGAAGCCGGCGGTGCCGGAGCCGCGCGCAACGCACTTCGACGTCGTGACCGATGGCGGCAGTGTCGCGGTGGCGCTCCGCCGCCATCCGCGCGCGCGGAACTACACGCTCCGCGTCGGCACCGCCAAGGGCAAGCCGGTGCTGACCATGCCGGCGCGCGGCTCGCTGGCCGAGGCGCGGGCCTTCCTCGACCGGCATGCCGGCTGGCTCGCGAGCCAGATGGGCAAGCTGCCGGCGGCCCAGCCGATCGCCGACGGCGAGTCGCTGCCGCTCCGCGGCGTGCCGCACCGTATCCGCCACGTGCCCGGCCTGCGCGGCACGGTGATGGCCGGGGCATTCGAGGGCGAGCCGGTGCTGCTCGTCTCCGGCCGCCCGGAGCATCTGCGCCGCCGCGTCCTCGATTTCCTCAAGCGCGAGGCGCGTCGCGACCTCGAGCGCGCCGCACTCCGTCATGCGATGATGCTCGGCGTGCGGATCAAGGCGATCCGGCTCCGCGACCAGTCGAGCCGCTGGGGCTCCTGCACGGCCACCGGCCATCTGTCCTTCTCGTGGCGGCTGATCCTGGCCCCGCCCTTCGTGCTCGACTACCTCGCCGCCCACGAGGTCGCGCACCTCCAGGAGATGAACCACTCGCCGCGCTTCTGGCACCTCGTCGAATCGGTGTGCCCCGAGACCCGCGCGGCGCGCGCCTGGCTCAACAAGGAAGGCGCCCACCTCCACGCCATCGGCGCCTGAAAGCCCCGGGGCGTACTCACACCGGACGCGTGATCCGGTCCACCTCGGCCATCTCCTCGGCGCTCAGCTTCCAGCCGGCTGCCTTGACGTTGGTTTCGATCTGCTCGGGTCTGGTCGCGCCGGTGATGATCGAGGCGACGGTCGGGCGTGCCGCGAGCCACGACAAAGCGAGCTCGAGCAGCGTGTGGCCGCGCTGCTCGGCGAAGGCCGCGAGCGCCTCGATGGTGTCGGCCCGCGTGCCGCCGAGGAACCGCTCGGCCCCGCTCGGAGCGTTGGTGAGCCGCGCCCCTTCCGGCATCGGCCTATCCTTCCGGTACTTGCCGGAGAGGGCGCCGCCGGCGAGCGGGTAGTAGGGCACCAGGCTGAGGCGGTGCGTTTCGAGCACCGGCAGGAGCGCATCCTCGATGCCGCGTTCGAGCAGGCTGTACTCGTCCTGGGTCGCGACGAATCCGGCGACGCCGCGGCGCTTCGCCGTCTCGACGGCGTCGCCGGTCTCACCGGCCGAGAAGTTCGAGCCGGCGAAAGCCCGCACCTTGCCGGCGGCGCGCAGTTCCTCGATCGCGCCGAGCGTCTCCTCGAAGGGCGTGCCGGGGTCCGGCTCGTGCATGTAGAGCAGATCGATCCAGTCGGTCTTGAGACGCCTGAGGCTCGCCTCGACCGCGGAATGGACATAGGCGCGGGTGCCGCGTCGGTCGGACGGGTTGTCGGCCATCGGCTTGCCGAACTTGGTGGCGAGCACCACGTCCTTCCGCCGCGCGCCGAGGCACTCCCCGATGAACGCCTCGGACTTGCCGCCGCCGCCGTAGATGTCCGCGGTGTCGAGGTGGTTGACGCCGGCGGCGATCGTCGCGTCGATCACTTTCCGCGTCGCCTCGAGGTCGCTGCGGCCGCCGAAATTGTTGCAGCCGAGGCCGATCACCGAGACCTTGAGGTCGGACGATCCGAGTTGGCGGAGTTCCATGGCGCGTGTCCTGTCCTTGGGGGAGAGCCGCGAGGCTAGAAGCGGCGCCGGCGCGGGTCAACCGCGGCGCAGGTTGCGCCGGTCCCCACGGCGTGCCACATGCCGCGCATGAGCCTCGTCGTGAAGATCTGCGGCCTTTCCACGCCCGAGACCGTCGACGCCGCGCTGGATGCCGGCGCCGATATGATCGGCTTCGTCTTCTTTCCGCCGAGCCCGCGTTTCGTCACGCCCGCCGCCGCCGCGCCGCTGGCGGCGCGCGC
>JBIQKL010000074.1:0-10078 GCA_044506555.1 Hyphomicrobiales bacterium
CCGCCATGGCGCCGCCGCGATATTGGAGCTAGGGTCCGCGCCGGTCGGACAGGATTCTCCGCGTAATGACCATCGCGACGGATGGCGCCATCGACGGCGCCGAGTTGAAGGCCGAGTTGACGGCGCTTGCCGGCGGCAGGAAGGGCATGCCCGGCACGGCCGAGCGGGCCGCCATCGTCAACCGGCTCAAGGCGGTGCTCGCCGAGCAGCGCGCCGCCGCCGAGGCGCAGCTCCGCGCCGACGGCCGCGGCACCGCCTGCGCCAGGCGTCTGTCGGCGCTCCAGGACGCCATCATCGTCGCCCTGCACGACTTCGCCGTCGAGAACGTCTATCCGAGCGACAACCCGACCGCCTCGGAACGCATGGCCATCGTCGCCGTCGGCGGCTATGGCCGCGGTACGCTGGCGCCGGGCTCCGACGTCGACCTCCTGTTCCTCCTCCCCTACAAGCAGACGCCGTGGGGCGAGTCGGTCGTCGAGTTCATCCTCTACATCCTGTGGGACCTCGGCCTGAAGGTCGGACACGCGACGCGGAACGTCGCCGAGTGCATCCGCCTCTCGCGCTCCGACATGACCATCCGCACGGCGATCCTCGAAGCCCGTTACGTGTGGGGCGACCGGGCGCTGTTCCATGACCTCGTCGGCCGCTTCGACGCCGAGGTGGTGAAGGGCACCGGACCGGAATTCATCGCCGCCAAGCTCGCCGAGCGCGACGCGCGCCACCGTCAGCAGGGCCAGTCGCGCTACCTGGTCGAGCCCAACGTCAAGGAGGGCAAGGGAGGCCTGCGCGATCTCAACACCCTGTTCTGGATCGCGAAATACTTCTACCGGGTGCAGTCGCGCGAGGAGTTGGTCAAGGCCGGCGTGTTCTCCCGGGCCGAGCTCCAGCGCTTCCGGAAGTCGGAGGATTTCCTCTGGGCCGTACGCTGCCACATGCACTTCCTCGCGGGCCGGCCCGAGGAGCGCCTTTCCTTCGACATCCAGCGCGAGATGGCGGCCCGGCTGGGCTATACGGCCCATCCGGGGCTGCAGGACGTCGAGCGCTTCATGAAGCACTACTTCCTGGTGGCGAAGCAGGTCGGCGATCTCACCCGCATCTTCTGCGCCGCGCTCGAGGAGCACCACGGCAAGCCGGTGCCGGCCCTCAACCGGCTGCTCGGCCTCGGCCGCCGGCGGCGGAAGAAGATCGCCGGCACGACCGATTTCGTCGTCGAGCACGACCGGATCACCGTCGCCGACGACAAGGTCTTCGCCCGCGATCCGGTCAACCTGATCCGCGTCTTCCGGCTCGCCGACGCCAACGACCTCGCCTTCCATCCCGACGCGATGCAGCTCGTCACCCGTTCGCTGAGGCTGATCGACGGCAAGCTCCGCGAGGACCGCGAGGCGAACCGGCTGTTCCTGGAGATCCTGTCGTCGCGGAAGAACGCCGAGGTGACGCTCCGCGCGATGAACGAGACGGGCGTTCTCGGCCGCTTCATCCCCGAGTTCGGCCGCGTCGTGGCGATGATGCAGTTCTCGATGTACCACCACTACACGGTCGACGAGCACCTGATCCGCTCGATCGGGAACCTCGCCGAGATCGAACGCGGCGATGCGGCGGATGCCCATCCGCTGTCGAGCGAGATCTTCGCCGGCCTGAAGGACCGCGTGGTGCTTTACGTCGCCCTGTTCCTCCACGACGTCGCCAAGGGCCGACCCGAGGACCATTCCATCGCCGGCGCCAGGGTCGCGCGGAAGCTCGGACCGCGCTTCGGCCTCACCCCGGCCCAGACCGAGACGGTCGCCTGGCTGGTCGAGCATCACCTGCTGATGAGCATGGTCGCACAGTCGCGCGACCTCAACGATCGGAAGACGATCCTCGACTTCGCCGCGGTGGTGCAGAGCCTCGAGCGGATGAAGATGCTGCTCGTCCTCACCGTTGCCGACATCAAGGCGGTAGGGCCCGGGGTGTGGAACGGCTGGAAGGGCCAACTTCTGCGCACCCTCTATTACGAGGCCGAGCCGGTGCTGACCGGCGGCCACAGCCAGGTGAGCCGCGACCGGCGCGTCGCCGCCGCCCAGGAGGAGCTGGCCGAGGCGCTGACCGACTGGCCGAAGAAGATTCGCGACGCCTACCTCAGGCGCCATTACCCGGCCTACTGGCTGCGGGTCGACCTGCCGCGGAAGATCGCCCACGCGGCGTTCATCCGCGAGATCGACCGGGAGAAGCGGCCGCTCGCCACCGCCATCTTCGCCCGCGACTTCGAGGCGGTGACCGAGATCACGGTCTTCGCGCCGGACCACCCGCGGCTGCTCTCGATCATCGCCGCCGCCTGCACGATCGCCGGCGCCAACATCGTCGACGCGCAGGTCTACACCACCACCGACGGGCAGGCGCTCGATTCGATCTCGATCAGCCGCGAGTTCGCCGACAACGAGGACGAGGAGCGGCGCGGACGGAAGGTCGGCGACCTGATCGAACAGGCGCTCGCCGGCACCATCCGCCTGCCCGAGCAGGTCGCCCAGCGCACCCGGAAGAAGCCGCGCCTCAAGGCGTTCCAGCTCGAGACCGAGATCGGCGTCGACAACGAGCTGTCGAACCAGTTCACGGTGATCGAGACCTCCGGCCTCGACCGCCCGGGCCTGCTCTACGACCTCACCCGCACCATCTCGGACCTCAATCTCAATATCGCCTCGGCCCATGTCTCGACGTTCGGCGAGCGCGCGATCGACGTCTTCTACGTGACCGATCTTCTCGGCCACAAGGTCGTCAACGGCGCCCGCGAGGCCGCCATCCGGCGCCGGCTCAAGGCCGCCTTCGACGGCCAAGCACAGGCCGAGACCCGTCCGGCGCGGCGGAAGGAACCGGCGTGAGACGGATGGCCGGACGCGTGCCCCGCCCGCTCGTTCCCGTGCAACGTCCCACCCGGCTTGCGAAGGCAGACTTCACCGCATGTCGCTCCTGAAGAACTTCGCGACCGTCGGCGGCGCCACCGCGACCAGCCGCATCTTCGGCTTCGTGCGCGACATCTTCGTCGCCGCCGCCCTCGGGACGGGGCCGGTGGCCGACGCCTTCTTCGTCGCCTTCCGCTTCCCGAACCTGTTCCGGCGATTGTTCGCCGAAGGCGCGTTCAACTCGGCCTTCGTGCCGCTCTATGCCCGCGCGCTCGAAGGCGAAGGCGAGGCCGAAGCGCGGAAGTTCGGCGAGGAAGCGCTCTCCGTGCTGCTCACCTCGCTGCTCGTGGTGACGGCGATCGCCGAGATCGCGATGCCGCTGCTCATGTTCGTGATGGCGCCGGGCTTCTCGGCCGATCCCGAGAAGTTCGAGCTCACGGTGTTCCTGACCCGGATCGCCTTCCCGTACCTCGCGCTGGTCTCGCTGGTCGCGTTCTATAGCGGCGTGCTCAATTCGCGCGGCCGCTTCGCCGCCGCCGCCTTCGCGCCGGCGCTGCTCAACGTCGTCCTGATCGCCACCCTCCTCGTCGTCTTCTGGATGGGCTGGGATTCCCACCCGCTCGCCGGCGTAGCGATGTCGGTCGGCACGGTGCTGGGCGGCATCGCCCAGCTCGGACTGGTGATGTTCGCCACGCACCGGGCCGGCACCGTGATATCGTTCCGCCGCCCGCGGCTGACGCCCCGCGTCCGCCGGCTGATCAAGCTCGGCGTGCCCGGCGTCGTCGCCGGCGGCATCACCCAGATCAACATCGTCATCGGCACGATGATCGCCTCGCTTGCGCCCGGCGCCGTCTCCTACCTCTATTACGCCGACCGCCTCTACCAGCTGCCGCTCGGCATCGTCGGCATCGCCATCGGCGTGGTGCTCCTGCCCGATCTGTCCCGCCAGCTCCGGGCCGGCCGCGACGACCTCGCCGGCCACAGCCAGAACCGCGCCGTCGAGTTCGCGATGGCGCTGACCCTGCCGTCGGCCGTCGCCCTGTTCGTGATGGCGGAGCCGATCATCGAGGTGCTGTTCCAGCGCGGCAGCTTCCGCCCCTCGGACACGATCGCGACCGCCGCCGCGCTCGCCGCCTTCGCCGTCGGGCTGCCGTCCTTCGTCCTCGTCAAGGTGTTCTCGCCGGGCTTCTTCGCCCGCGAGGACACGAGGACCCCGATGTGGTTCGCCGGCATCGCGGTCGCCGTGAACGTCGCCCTGTCGCTCGCGCTCTTCCCGTTCCTCTCCCATGTCGGCATCGCGATCGCCACCGCGGCCTCGGGCTGGGTGAATGCCGGCCTCCTCGCGATCACGCTCCACCGTCGCGGCCACTTCGCCGCCGACGCCTCGCTGAAGCGGCGCCTGCCGCTGATCCTCCTCGCAGCGCTCCTGATGGGCGTCGGCCTCTACGCCGCGATGTGGGTCCTCGGCCCGATGCTGGGGCACGCCAGCTTCGTCATGCGGGCATCGGCCGTCGCCGTCCTGGTGGTGACCGGGGCGGTTCTCTTCGTCCTGTTCTGCCAGCTCACCGGCGCCGCGGACTTCCGCCGGGCGATCGGCCTCGCGCTCCATCGCCGCAAGACATGAGCGGACGCTTGCGCGGCGTGCGCTCCTCCGCTAACCCCGCCCGCGACGGAGGGTCAAAGTCATGAGCAAGTTCCCGCCCCGGGTGTTCTCCGGGGTCCAGCCGACCGGCAACCTGCATCTCGGCAATTATCTCGGCGCCATCGCGCGCTTCGTCGAGATGCAGGCGACCAACGACTGCATCTACTGTGTCGTCGACATGCACGCCATCACCGTGCCGATGGCGGTCTGGGGCGGCCCCAACGCCCTCCGGCAGACGACCCGCGAGGTGACGGCCGCCTTCCTCGCGGCGGGCATCGACCCGGTGAAGTCGATCGTCTTCAACCAGAGCCAGGTGAGCGTCCATGCCGAGCTGACCTGGATTCTCAACTGCGTCGCCCGGCTCGGCTGGCTCAACCGCATGATCCAGTTCAAGGAGAAGGCGGGGAAGGACCGCGAGAACGCGTCCGTCGGCCTCTACGATTACCCGGTGCTGATGGCGGCCGACATCCTCTCCTATCGGGCCACCCACGTGCCGGTCGGCGAGGACCAGAAGCAGCATCTCGAGCTGACGCGCGACATCGCCATCAAGTTCAACAACGACTTCGCCGAGTCGATCGCCGAGAACGGATACGGCGACGCCTTCTTCCCCATAACCGAACCGCTGATCACCGGCCCGGCGACGCGCGTCATGTCGCTTCGCGACGGCACCAAGAAGATGTCGAAGTCGGAGCCCTCCGACAATTCGCGCATCAACCTCACCGACGACGCCGACACCATCGCGCAGAAGTTCAGGAAGGCCAAGACCGACCCCGAGCCGCTTCCCTCCGACGTCGCCGGCCTCAAGAACCGGCCCGAGGCCGACAACCTGGTCGGCATCTATGCCGGGCTCGCGGGCAAGTCGAAGGCCGAGGTGCTCCGCGATCATGGCGGCGCGCAGTTCTCCGCCTTCAAGCCGGCCCTGGCCGACCTCGCGGTCGAGAAGATGTCGCCCATCGCCGCCGAGATGCGCCGGCTTCTGGCCGACCCGGGCCACATCGACGCGGTGCTCAACGAGGGCGCCGGGCGCGCCGGCGCCATCGCCGAGAAGACGCTCGCCGGCGTCAAGGACGTCGTGGGGTTCGTGCGGGGGAAATAGGGCAGTCGTGAGTAGGCAGTCGGCAGTCGAAAAAACTGTTCCCGACTGCCGACTGCCGATTGCCGACTGCCGCGCACCCTGCCAACATCCGCCACCATGATCGCCACCCGCAAGGGCACCGCCGAGGGCCACCGCCGCAAGTTCCTCGTCGTGGTCGACGAGAGCCCGGAGTGCAGCCGGGCGCTGTTCTATGCCGGGCGCCGGGCGCTCCATACCGGCGGCGCGGTCGTGCTTCTCTACGTGATCGTGCCCAGCGAGTTCACGCAGTGGGTCGGCGTCGAGAACATCATGCGTGCCGAGGCGACGGAGGAGGCCGAGAAGGCGCTCGGCAAGGCGGCCGACTTCGTTCGCGACAAGACCATGATCGAGCCGCAGGTCGTGATCCGCGAGGGCCAGACCACGGAGCAGCTCCTGAAGCTGATCGAGGACGACGAGGACATCGCCGTGCTCGTCCTCGCCGCGAGCACGGAGAAGGAAGGCCCCGGACCCCTGGTCATGACGCTGACCGGCAAGGCGGCGGGAAGCTTCCCGGTGCCGATCACCCTCGTCCCGGGCCATCTCGACGACGAGACCATCGCCGCGATCGCCTGAGGGGCAGCGCTCGGCGGAGGCTCCGACTGCCGACTGCCGCCTTCGTCCTGTCGGGGCGAGCGCCTTCGGCTACTCGTCGATCATCCGCTTGAGCAGCTCGATCTCGTCGGCGAGGGATTTGTCGCCTTCGATCAGGCCTTCGATCTTGCGGACCGCGTGCAGGACCGTGGTGTGGTCGCGGCCGCCGAACCGCCGGCCGATCTCGGGGAGCGAGCGCGGCGTGAGCACCTTGGCGAGATACATCGCGATCTGCCGCGGCCGGACGATGGTCCGGGTGCGACGGCTCGACAGGAGGTCGGCCTTCGAGACGTTGAAGTGCCGTGCTACGATGCGCTGGATGTCCTCGATCCGCACCCGCCGCGGCTCGCGTGCACCGACCAAGTCGCGGAGCGTGATCTCGGCCGAGACCAGCGTGACCGTCTGACCGGTGAACTGCCACTGCGCGACCAGGCGGTTGAGCGCACCCTCGAGGTCGCGGCCGTTCGAGACGACCGACTGCGCGACGTATTCGAGGACGGGATCGGGGATGTCGAGCCCGGGATGCTGCTCCTGCGCCACGTGATAGCGCGTGGCGATGATCTTGCGGCGAAGTTCGAGGTCCGGCGCACCGATCTCGAAGGCGACGCCGCCCTTCAGCCGCGACCGCACCCGCTCGTCCAGCGTCTCGAGCTCCGCCGGCGGCCGGTCGGCGGCCACCACCACCTGCCGCGCACCGTCGATCAGCGCGTTCAGCATGTGGCAGAACTCCTGCTGCACCGATTTTCCCTGCAGGAACTGCATGTCGTCGATGAGAAGGAGATCGATGTCGCGGAGCGATTCCTTGAGCTGGATCGCCGTGTTGTTGCGGATCGCCTGCACCATGCGGAACATGAAGTTCTCCGCGGTGAGATAGACGACCTTCCGCGCCGGGTCGGACCGGCGGGCGGCGCGCGTCGTCGCCTGAAGGAGATGCGTCTTGCCGCGGCCGACGCCGGCGTGGATGTAGAGGGGATTGAAGCGGTTGAGCGAGTTGCCCTCCGCCACCGCCTGCGCCGCGGCATAGACGACACGGTTGGCGGCGCCGTCGCAGAAGCTCTCGAAGCTGTAGCGCGGATCGACCGGCGATCCGCTGAAGTTGCCGCCGGCATCGCTCGGCTCGGCCGCGCGCCGTGAAGCCGGCGTCGGTGCCGCGGCACGCGGCGCGATCACGGCGGGGGCCGGCATCGCGACCTCCGCGGCGCCCTCGGCGGCCATGGCTACGGTCTTGGTGCGCACCGATCCGCGCACGACGATCTCGATCTGCAGCGTCCCTTCACGCTCCTCGGCCCAGAGCGCAAGCAGCCGCTCGATGTAGTGCGAGGCGATCCACGACTTCAGGAACCGGGTCGGGACGGATACGTAGACCACGCTCTTGTCGGCATGCTCGAACTCGGCGCGGCCGAACCAGCTGTTGAAGACGTCTTCACCCAGCTCGGCCCTGAGCCGCTGCTTTACTCGCTGCCATGCACCGGGATCCGCCCGATCCGCCATGTAGCCGCCCTCCTTAGTGCCGCCGGTCGAGCCGGCATCGAGCGGCCCGTCGGAGACGCCCGACATGCCGCCGTCATTCGTGTCGTGAAACCGGCGAAGTGCGCCGCCGTCTGCCTCCATCGCGCGACCTACGACTGTATCCACGGCAAACCCTCGGCCTTCCAGCTGCCCGCGGTCGCACGGTGCCGGTCCGGTCCGAGACGGCCCTCGAAGCCCAGCTCTACGTTGAAGCAGGTGACATGGCCCGCCGCGGTCGCGGCGATCGCCGCGTTGCGGCTCCGCGCGCCCGAACGGCAGATGAAGAACAGCGGCGCCTCCGGGCCGGCCCCCTTGCCGGCCAGCGCCGCGTCGAGACGTCCGACGAAGTCCGGGACGAGCTGGCCGGAGGGAAACTCGTCCCAGGCGACCAGCAGCACCTCCTTGCCGATCCCGGCCAGGTCGGGAATACCGACATAGGTCCATTCCGCGCGGGTGCGAACATCGACCAGAATCGCCTCCGGGACCGCAGCGAGCTGCTCCCAGGCGCTCGTCGCTCCGATGTCTCCCGCATAACCGCTGCCGCCCGCTGCAGACATGACAACTCCATAGAGCGCCGGCCGTGAAGCCAACGCAAGCCGGTGATCCGACCGTTATCGTACACTCGGGAAAATCGCTCCCTGCGGCGGGAGCAAGACTACGCTAAACGCTTACGTACTCGCAAAGCCAAGTCTTCGTCACACAATATACGCGACAAGACATAGTTGCGCACGTTGACCGCCATACCCCGATCTACTGTTTTTGATTTTTACGCCTGACTAGACTGTCGTGGCAGCCATGGGTTCACATTACACAGCCCATCCCGGAGTTCAACGAGGTTTTGTGATCACCGGCCCCTTGACTCCCGGCATGAGGACACCGGCTGCTGAGACGCCCGCCACGCATCCACCCATAACCCGTTGCGACTCCTGATTCCTCCGTTCCGGACCAAGGGTCACGGAACGACAGATTGGCCCGGCAAAAAAAAAACACGCCCAAGGGCTTGACTCGCCCTGCCCCGCAAGGAGGCCGGCGACCCTCGCCCAAACACCTGTATCTGAAAGGAAAAAGATGCGAGACGGGGTGGCTGTACCCCGCCGCATCAGACCCATGCGCGACTTAGCCGCGACAGGAAAACCGCACCGGCGGCGCTCCCGCCGGACGAGGGTTCAGGCGCCGACCGACTTCACCCGGCTGGTGAGGCGCGAGACCTTCCGCGAAGCGGTGTTCTTGTGAAGGACGCCCTTGGTGACCGCCCGCATGATTTCGGGCTCGGCCACCTTCAGCGCCGCCGTCGCCTTCGCCTGGTCGCCGGACGCGATCGCCTCTTCGACCTTGCGGACATAGGTCCTGACGCGCGCCACGCGGCTCTTGTTGACGCTGGAGCGCGTGGCGATCTTCCGCGCCGCCTTCTTGGCAGATGAGGTATTGGCCATGGTGATCCTTCGGGGACAACAGGAAATGCGGCGGCGAAAATCCTTCACCACCGCGGCTGGTGGCTGCTTATAGTGACGCCGTGCCGCGGGGTCAATGCAAACCGCTACGCGCTGCGGGTCGCCAGGGAATTTTTTCGTCGCCACCGGAACCGAATGACCCGACGCGCGTTTTGGCCTCGGTTCCTGCGCAACTGCACCCCGTTCCTTGCCAAAAAGATCCGTCCGGCCCATGGCCTGCGAATTGATCTACATCGTTCAACCGTTCTCCGTCGGGGATACGGGCGAGCTCGTCCCGGAGATGCCGATCCCCGTCAGCAGCGAGCCCGACGCTATGGATCAGGCGCGATGGATCGCGGAGCGATACCCCGGCGTCGTCGCTTTCGCATGCTCGGGCGACTTCGATCGCGGGGAGTACAATGGCGCGCGGATCCTCGCCAGACATGGGGCGATTCCACCCGAAGTGGCGTAGGATCCGGCTCGAGCTTTCGGGAGCAGCCAAGAGGTCTCCCATGCGTGCGACTCACGACCTGCGCAGCGTCATCGCCCGCTACAACGCGGCCTGGAATTCCCACGATATCGACGCCATCCTGGCGATGCATACCGTCGATTCGGTCTTCGAAAACCACACCAGCGGCGGACGTGCGGTCGGCAGGGCCGAGATCGGAAAGGTCATCGCCGCCGTCTTCGACACCTTCCCCGACATCGCCTTCAGCAGCCGGCGGCTCTATGTCGGCGACGACTTCGTCGTCCAGGAATGGACCGCGAGCGCCACTTTCTCCAAGCCGATCTTCCGCGACGGCCGGGAAGAGCAGCCGACGCATCGTCCGATCACCTGGGACGGGGTGGACGTCATTCCTTTCGAAGGCGATCTCGTCGCACGAAAGGACGTGTACGTCGATTCCCTCGGCTTGAG